>SCQZ01000056.1 GCA_004299665.1 Jatrophihabitans sp. | reverse complement strand
GGACCTGGTTCCAGATCAGCGCGGTGAGACCGGACTCGTGGGCGCCGTCGGCCTTGCTGGCCCGGATGACCTTCGCGGTGACGGCGCGCGCGGCCCGGTTCGTCTGGCTCAGCGCGGCCCGCGTCAGCCCCGCCGACCGCGAGCGCTCCGGGGGTTCCCAGCCCCCGCCCGCAGGAGCGTGGCCGTGGTACGTCGGGGCGCCGAAGCCGTCCTGCGGCGGGGTGGCGGGTCCGGTCGGCCCGGGTGGCGGCCCCGCCGGAGCCCCCGGGGGCGGCGGGATGCGGGGAGCGTGGCTGGTGTGGCCGGACTTCGCGAAGCGCCCGCCCGGCCGCCCTGGATTACGCCGTGCCACTCGACCATCCTGCCCCACGGGCGCGACGATCCGCCGTCAGCAACAATGGTCGTCATGACCTCCTCCACCGGCTACGCCCGCAACGCCGGGGGTGCCCCCGCCCCCGCCGGGACCGCGGACCAGGTGCTCGCGGCCGCCGTCGACCTGGCGCGCGCCGCAGCGCAGGAGTCCGGGGGCGAGTCGGTCGGGGCGCACCTGGGGGTCGCCCCCGAGGGCGAGCGCATCGCGACCCACGCGTTCGCCTGCGAACTGCCCGGTTACAGCGGGTGGATCTGGGCGGTGACGCTCGCCCGAGCACCGCGGGCGCGGACGGCGACGGTCGACGAGGTCGTGCTGCTCCCGGGTGAGGGCGCGCTGCTGGCGCCGGCATGGGTGCCGTGGCACGAGCGCGTCCAGGCCGGCGACCTGGGCCCCGGGGACCTGCTGCCGGCCGCGCCGGACGACCTGCGACTGGTGCCCGCGTACGCCGCCGGCGATCCTGACGACCCCGGGGCCGCCGAGGTCGCCTTCGAACTCGGCCTGGGCCGGGCGCGCGTCATGTCGCGCGAGGGTCGCCTCGATGCCGCCGAGCGCTGGTACGACGGCGAGTTCGGCCCCGACACCGCGATGGCGCGCCAGGCGCCCGCGCACTGCGGCACCTGCGGCTTCTTCCTGCCGGTGGCCGGGTCGCTGCGGGCCGGCTTCGGCGTCTGCGGGAACGAGATCACCGCGGCGGACGGCCGGGTGGTCAGCGTGGAGTACGGCTGCGGCGCGCACTCGGAGGTCGTCGCCGGCGGCTCGGTCACCGAGGTCGCCGAGGTCGTCTTCGACGACGGCGACGAACTGTTGCCCTGACCTGCGCACCGGCCGCACCGGGCCGGGTTACGGGGCGCGGCCCTCGCGGCGGTGCTTGGCCATGAGCAGGTAGCCCAGCACCCCCAGGCCCGCCCCCGCCAGGCAGGTCCACAGCCACACGCGGTGGCCGTGGGCGCCGAGCCAGCCCCAGAACGGCAGCAGCACCAGGAAACCGAGCAGCCAGGCCGCGGTGCCCGCGATGACCACGCGCCGCGCGTCGATCCGGCGCGCGGGGGGCCGCGCGAGGGGTGTCTTCACGCCCGGGGCCGACCCTGCCGGTGACGCGTCGCCCACGATGGTGCAGGCTACCCGCCGTGGTGACCACGACCCAGCAGCCCGTGCAGCAGCAGCACCCGCGCAACGCGGTGGACCGGTTCTTCTCGATCACCCGGCGCGGCTCGACCGTGACGCGCGAGATCCGCGGCGGCCTCGTCACGTTCGTGACGATGGTGTACATCGTCGTGCTGAACCCGCTGATCATCGGGACGGCGCCGGACAAGAACCATCACCTGCTCGGGGGCGGCTCCACGCCGCACCTCGCGGCCGTCGCCGCCGTGACCGCGCTGGTCGCGGCCGTCATGACGATGCTGATGGCGTTCGTCGGCCGCTACCCGTTCGCGATCGCCACCGGCCTCGGGCTGAACGCGTTCGTCGCCTTCCAGGTGGCGAGCGTGATGTCCTGGCCGGCCGCCATGGGCATGGTCGTGATCGAGGGTCTGCTGATCACGGTGCTGGTGCTGACCGGTTTCCGCACCGCCGTCTTCTACGCGATCCCCGGGCCGCTCAAGAGCGCGATCGCCGTCGGCATCGGGCTGTTCATCGCACTGATCGGCTTCGTCGACGCGGGCTTCGTCCGCCCCGGCGCGGGCACGCCGGTCGACCTCGGCGTCGGCGGCAACCTCAAGGGCTGGCCCACGCTGGTCTTCGTCGTCGGCGTCCTGCTGATCGCGGTGCTGATGGTGCGCAAGGTCAAGGGCGCGATCCTCATCGGCATCGTGGTCTGCACGATCCTGGCCGCGATCATCGAGGCGGTCGCGCACCTCGGCGCGCAGAGCGCGAAGAACCCGACCGGCTGGGCCCTGAACGTCCCCAGCTTCGACGGCAAGCACTTCGGCGCCCCGGACCTGTCGCTGCTCGGTCACTTCTCGCTCGGCGGCGGCTTCAGCGCGGTCGGCATCGTGTCCGGCATCGTCATCGTGTTCTCGCTGGTGCTCTCGGACTTCTTCGACGTGATGGGCACGACGGTCGGCCTCACGGCCGAGGCGGGGCTGCTGGACGAGAAGGGCAACGTGCCGGGCATCGGGCCGGTGCTGCTGGTCGACGGCCTGGCCGCCGTCGCCGGCGGCGCCGCCAGCGCGTCCTCGGCGACCACCTATGTCGAGTCCGCCTCGGGCATCGGCGACGGCGCGCGCACCGGCCTGGCCAGCGTCGTCACCAGCTTGCTGTTCGTCGTGACGATCTTCCTGTCCCCGCTGGCGCAGTTCGTCCCGTCCGAGGCGGCCGCGCCGGCGCTGGTCGTCGTCGGCGTGCTGATGATGGGCCAGATCAAGAACATCGACTTCGGGGACTTCACGATCGCCGTGCCGGCGTTCCTGACGATCGTGCTGATGCCCTTCACCTACTCGATCACCAACGGCATCGGCGCCGGGTTCATCACCTACGTGGTCCTGAAGCTGGCGACGGGCCGGCCGCGGGACATCCACCCGCTGATGTGGGCGGTGTCGATCCTGTTCGCGGTGTACTTCGCCATCGACCCGATCAAGGAACTGTTCGGCATCCACTGACCGCGCCCGCGCCGACGTGCGAAACGTGCCCGCCGCGCGGTGCCGGGTCGTCCGCGAACCGCTCGGCGCGGGCCCGGCCCCCGAGCAGGTCGCGGCGGGCGGGGGCTGGACGGTCGCGCTGGTCGGCGAGTGGGCCGGCGGCGGTGCGGTCCTGACCCGCGACCCGGTGGAACTGAGCGACGATCCGCAGGACCTGGACCGGATGCCGGCGATAGGCCAGGCTGCCCCGGACTCCGTCGGGGGCGGCTGGTTCGGGTGGCTGCCGTACGACGGCGCACCGCGCCTGGCCTTCCACGACTGGGTGCTGCGCCACACCGGCGGCCGCTGGTGGTTCGAGGCGCTGGCGCTGGACGCGCGGCGGGTGGCGGCCGCGCGCCGGGTGGCGCGGGCCGCGCTGCGCGACACGGCCGCCGGACCGGACGCCGCCGCCGGGCCCGACACCGCCGGGATCCTCGGCGGCGCGGACCGGGACCGGCACCTGGCCGCGGTCGAGGCGGCCATCGAGCTCATCCGGGCCGGGGAGATCTACCAGGTCAACATCGCCGCCCGGCTCCGCGGCACGTTCCGCGGTAGCGCGGCCGTCCTGTTCCGGGCGGGCGTGGCCGACCTGCACCCGCGGTTCGGCGCCTACCTGCGCCGCGGGCCGGACGAGGTCGTCGGGTTCAGCCCCGAACTGTTCCTGCGCCGTCGCGGCGGCACCGTCGACTCCGAGCCGATCAAGGGCACCGCCGCCCTGACGGCGCCGGAGGCGGCCTTGCGCGACTCGGACAAGGAGCGGGCCGAGAACCTGATGATCGTCGACCTGGTGCGCAACGACCTCGCCCGCGTCTGCGACCGGGTCGGCGTGCCGGTCCTGTTCGCGGTGCAGCGCCACGTCGGCGTGCAGCACCTGGTCTCGGCGGTGCGCGGCACGCTGCGCCCCGGGGCGGGCGACGGCGCGCTGGTGGCGGCCGCCTTCCCGCCGGGCTCGGTCACCGGGGCACCGAAGCTGCGCGCGGTGCGCGCGATCGCCGACCTCGAGGCCGGCCCGCGGGGCGCCTTCACGGGCGCGTACGGCTTCGCCTCCCCGGCCTGGGGCGCGGAGTTCGCCGTCGCCATCCGCACCTTCGAGATCGCGCGGGAGCGCATCGAACTCGGCGTGGGCGGCGGGATCACGGCCGACAGCGTCCCGATGCTCGAGTGGCGCGAGTGCCTGACCAAGGCCGCCCCGCTGCTCGCGCTGCTGGGCGCCGGGTGCGGGCCCGACCCACGCCCGGCGAGCGCCGCCCAGCGGGCCGGCGGACTCCTGGAGACGGTCCTCGCGGTGGACGGCCGACTGGTGCGCGCGCCGGACCACCTGGCCCGGCTCGCCCGATCGTGCCGGGAGCTGTACGGCGCCGCCCCGCGGGTCGCGCTCGCGCGGCTGGCCCGCGCGGCGGCCCGGGTTCCGGGGCGCTGCGCCGTGCGCGTCCACGTCGCCCCGACGCTGGAGGTCAGCGTGTCCGCCGCCCCGGCACCGCCGGCCGCCGGACCGTCGCGGCTGCGCACCGCGGCCCGCCCGGCCGGGCTGCACCGACACAAGTGGTCCGACCGTGCCGCCCTGCGGCCGGACACGCTGTACGTCGCCGAGGACTCGGCGGTCCTGGAGACCGAACGGGGCAACGTCTTCCTCGTCGCGCCGGACGGGTCCCTGGTCACCGCGCCACTGCGCGACGACCTGCTCCCGGGGGTGACGCGCCGCGCCCTGCTCGACCTGGCGCGGGACACCGGCCGTCCGGCACGGCTGCGCACGTTCGGGTTGGCGCAGCTGCGGCGCAGCGCCGCGTTCTGGACCAGCAGCCTCGGCCTGGCCGTCCCGATCGCGGCGGTGGACGGGGTGCCGCTGCCGCGCCGCGACGACCTCGTGGCCGCCTTCGCCGCCGCCCTCGGCAGTGGCGGTCATTCCGTTCGTTAGGTATACTAACGATTGTGACGGCGGCGACGAGGAGCACGATCGCGGAACTCGCCGCGCAGCTGCGCCCGTCGCTGCTGCGGCTGACCCGGATGATCCGCAACCAGCGGGCGGACACCTCCGTGACCCTCACCCAGATCTCGACGATGGCGACCCTGCGCAAGCGCGGGCCGATGAGCGCCGGCGAGCTCGCGGCGTGCGAGCGGGTCCAGCCGCCGTCGATGACGAAGATCCTCGCCCACCTCGAGGAGCGCGGCTTCGTGCGGCGCAAACCGCACCCGAGCGACCGGCGCCAGGCGATCATCTCGATCACCGAGGCGGGGAACGCCCTGTACGACTCCGAGCAGCGTTCGCGGGAGGCCTGGCTCACCCAGCGCCTGGGGGCGCTCACCGGCGAGGAGCGCGCCCAGTTGCGGGCCGTCGTGCCGCTGCTGGACAGGCTCGCCGAGCATTGACCGTCGTGAGCACGATCTCCGCCTCACCCGCCGCGCAGCGGGTGGGTGCGTCCTTCGGCGAGATGTTCCGGTCACTGCGGGTACGCAACTACCGGCTGTACGCCTCCGGCCAGCTGATCTCCCTGACCGGTACCTGGATGCAGCGGGTCGCGCAGGACTGGCTGGTGCTCGAGCTGACCAACTCCGGCACCGCGCTCGGAATCGTGACGGCCCTGCAGTTCGGGCCGTCGTTGCTGCTCGGCCTCTGGGGCGGCGTGCTGGCCGACCGCCTGGACAAGCGCAAGCTGCTGTTCGCGACCCAGGGCGGCCTGGCCGTGGGCGCGGTCGTGCTCGGCGTGCTGGACCTCACGAACGTGGTGCGGTTCTGGCACGTCCTGCTTCTGGCGACGCTGCTCGGCCTGGTGTCGGCGGTCGACACCCCCGTGCGGCAGTCCTTCGTCATCGAGATGGTGGGGCGAGACCAGCTCGCCAACGCGGTCGCGATCAACTCGACGATCTTCAACACCGCACGCATCGCCGGGCCCGCGGCGGCGGGCCTCATGATCACTGCGGTCGGCACCGGATGGGCGTTCGTCGCCAACGCGGCCTCGAGCCTCGCGGTGCTGGCCGGGCTGTTCCTCATGCGCCCGGCCGAGCTGTTCCCGTCCCCGCCGCTGCAGCGCGCCCGCGGCCAGCTGCGCGCCGGCTTCCGGTACGTGCGCGGACGCCCCGACCTGATGCTGACGATGGTGCTGGTGTTCGTGATCGGCACCTTCGGCCTGAACTTCCAGATCACGACGGCGCTGATGGCCAAGCAGGTGTTCCACCGCGGCGCGGCGGGCTACGGCCTGCTCTCGACCGCCCTGGCGGTGGGGGCCTGCGTCGGCGCGATCATCGCCACCCGGCGCGTCCAGCGCCCGACCCAGCTGTTCCTGGTCGGCTCGGCGCTGGCGTTCTCGGTCCTGGAGATCCTCTCGGGGATGATGCCGGGCTACGAGGTGACGGCCCTGATGCTGGTGCCGACCGGGCTGGCGATGCTCACGCTGACGACGGCCACGAACAGTTCGGTCCAGCTCGGCGTGGAGCCGACCATGCGCGGCCGGGTCATGGCGCTGTACCTGGTCTGCTTCATGGGGGGCACCCCGCTGGGCGCGCCGATCGTGGGCTGGCTGGCCGGCGTGGCGGGACCGCGCTGGGGCCTGCTCGGCGGCGGGCTGATCTGCCTGATGGCCACCGCCGCGCTCGCGCTGTACGTCGCCAGGCGGCGGGAGCTGACGCCGCAGTACCTGATGGCGCGGCTGGGCTGAGCTCCCGATGCGGCTCATCGAGGGCCTCGGCGCCGGCGATCCGCGGTTGGACGACTTCCGCGACCTCAGCTCCCCGGAATCCCGTCCGGACCGGCGCGGCATCGTGATCGCCGAGGGCGTGAACGTCGTCGC
>SCQZ01000055.1 GCA_004299665.1 Jatrophihabitans sp. | reverse complement strand
CCGGCCGGCTCGAAGGTGTGCAGGTCGACCACCGCCTCCAGGGCCGCCGCCTGCGCGGACTCGTCGAGCTCGCCCTGCGGCCGCCGCCAGCCGGACAGCGCGGGCAGCCGGGTGGCGCGTGTCGCCGCCCACCACGTCAGCCGGGACAGGCGCCGCGCGACGTAGTCGCCACGGCGGGTCGGCTCGCCGGCGAAGACGAACCGGCCACCGGGCCGCAGCACCCGCAGCACCTCCCGCAGCGCCAGTTCGACGTCCGGGATGTGGTGCAGCACGGCGTGCCCGACGACCAGGTCGAAGCTGTCGTCGTCGTACGGCAGTTGCTCGGCGTCGGCGACCCGGCCCTCGACCTCGAACCCCAGGTCGCGCGCGTTCCGCACGGCGACCTGCACCATGCCGGGCGACAGGTCGGTGACGCACGCCTGGTCCAGGACCCCGGCCAGCTTGAGGTTGAGGGTGAAGAAGCCCGTGCCGCACCCGAGTTCGAGCGAGCGCCCGTACGGCCAGCCGGCGCGTCCGGCGACGTGGGCGAACCGCTCGCGCGCGTAGTCGATGCAGCGCTCGTCGTAGCTGATCGACCACTTCTCGTCGTAGCTGCCCGCCTCCCAGTCGTGGTAGAGGATGTTGGCCAGCTTCGGGTCGTCCCAGGCTGCGGCGACCTGCGCAGCGCTGGCGTGCGGTCTCGGTGCCGCCGTCACCGCGGGGTGCCCGTGAACACCGCCTTGCCGGGCCCGTTCGCGATGAACGACTCCATGCCGATCGCGCGGTCCGCGGTCCCGAACAGCGCGGCGAACAGCGTCGACTCGAGCCGCAGCCCGCTGGCGAGGTCGCCGTCGAGCCCGCCCTCGATCGCGGCCTTCGCGGCGGCGAGGGCGAGCGCGGGGCCCTGGGCCAGCTTGGCGGCCATCTCCAGCGCCGTCGGGTACACCCGCTCCGCCGGGACGACGACGTCGACCAGGCCCATCTCCAGTGCCTCGGCGGCCCCGACGAAGCGGCCGGTGTAGATCAGGTCCTTAGCCTTCGCGGGGCCGATCAGCCGGGGCAGCCGTTGGGTGCCGCCGGCGCCCGGGATGATGCCGAGCAGGATCTCCGGCTGGCCCCAGCGCGCGTTGTCGGCACTGATACGGAAGTCGGCGGTGAGCGCGACCTCGCAGCCGCCGCCCAGCGCGTAGCCGGTCACGGCCGCGATCACCGGCTTCGGGACGGCGGCCAGGGCGGACAGCGAGGCGGACAGCCGCCCGGCGACCCGCATCATCTCCTCCTGGCCCTGGCCGGCGAACTCCTTGACGTCGGCACCGGCCGCGAACACCTTCTCGCCGCCGTACACGACGACCGCGCGCACCGCGTCGTCCGCCGTCACCTGCTCGGCGGCGGCCCGCAGTTCGACCTGGACCTGCGCGTTCAGGGCGTTCATCGGGGGGCGGTCCAGCCGCACCACCGCCACGGCGGCCGGGATGTCGCCACCGGTCTCGACACGGACCACCTGCGCCATGCTGCAACTCCTCGAACGTGCCGAATCGGGCCGGTGCGAGCCTATCCGCCCGCTCCCCCGCATGTTCTCCCCCACAGGATCCGGGTCCGGGCCGGCGCCGCGGACGTCATGGGGGAAAAGCGGGGGCCGGCGGGACGGGAACGGGGGCGATCGGCGGTATCACACCGCGCGGGCGTACCAGCGTCCCTTGCGCCGCTCGACGTGCAGCGCGAGCCCGAAGGTCTGCGACAGGTTCGCGTCGGTCAGCGCGTCGCGCGTCAGCCCGCCGGCCACCGCCTTGCCGTCGCGCAGCAGCAGCACGTGCGTTATGCCCGGCGGCAACTCCTCGACGTGGTGCGTCACCAGCACCGACGCGGGGGCGTCCGGGTCGGCGGCGAACCGGGTCAGCCTGCGGATCAGGTCCTCGCGCCCGCCCAGGTCCATGCCTGCCGCCGGCTCGTCGAGCAGCAGCAGTTCCGGATCGATCATCAGGGCGCGCGCGATCTGTACCCGCTTGCGCTCGCCCTCGCTGAGCGTGTCGTAGATCCGCTCGCCGAGTTCGCCCACGCCGAGGCGCTCGAGCAGCCGGACGGCTCGGCGCACGTCGATGCGGCCGTAGGCCTCGCGCCAGCGCCCCATCACCGAGTACCCCGCGCTGACGACGACGTCGGTGACGCGCTCGCCGCCCGGGATCCGCTGCGCGAGGGCGGCCGATGCCAGGCCGATCCGGGGCCGCAGTTCGAAGACGTCCACCCCGCCCAGCCGCTCACCGAGGACGTACGCCGTCCCGGACGTGGGGTGCAGGTGCGCGGCGGCGATCTGCAGCAGCGTCGTCTTGCCCGCGCCGTTGGGCCCCAGCACCGCCCAGCGCTCGTCCTCCTCGACCGTCCACGAGATCGAGTCGAGCAGCAACTTGGCACCCCGTCGCACCGAGACGTCGACGAACTGGAGCACGGCGTCCGGGTTGACCTCGACCACGGGCCCATCCTCGCGCACCGCGCGCCGCCGGGCCGTCCAGGGCCGATAGTGTCGCGACGATGTCGTCCGCGAATCCTCAGCAGTCCCCCGCCTGGCCGGGCACGCCGTTCCCGCTCGGTGCGTCGTGGGACGGCGACGGCACCAACTTCGCCATCTGGTCCTCGACGGCGACCGCCATCGAGGTCTGCCTGTTCGACGGCCCGGGCACCGAGACCCGCGTCCCGCTGCCCGAACACACCTACCACGTCTTCTCCGGGTACCTGCCCGGTGTGGGGCCGGGCCAGCGGTACGGGTTCCGCGCCGACGGCCCCTACGACCCGGCCCGCGGGCTGTTCCACAACCGGGCCAAGCTGCTGCTCGACCCGTACGCCCGCGCCATCGAGGGCGACTTCGTGGACCACCCGGCCGCGTACCCGGACAACGCCGACGACTCGGCCCCCCACGTCCCGCGCTGCTTCGTCGTGCACGAGGCGTTCCCGTGGGGTGCCGACGCCCGCCCGCGGATCCCGTGGGACGACACCGTCATCTACGAACTGCACGTGCGCGGCTTCACCAGGCTGCACCCGGAGATCCCCCCGGAACTGCGGGGCACCTACGCCGGGCTGGCGCACCCGGCGGCGGTCGAGTACCTGCAGTCGCTGGGGATCACCGCCGTCGAACTCATGCCGGTCCACCAGTTCGTCAGCGAGCCGTCCGTGCAGGCGCGCGGGATGCGCAACTACTGGGGCTACAACACAGCCGGCTTCTTCGCGCCGCACGAGGCGTACGCGAGCCGGCCCGGCAACCAGGTGCGCGAGTTCAAGTCGATGGTGCGGGCGCTGCACGCCGCAGGCATCGAGGTGCTGCTCGACGTCGTCTACAACCACACCGCCGAGGGCGCGCCGGACGGGCCGGTGCTCAACTTCCGGGGGATCGACAACGGCTCGTACTACCGGCTCGACCCGAACGACCCGAGCCGCTACGTGGACTACACCGGCTGCGGCAACACCTACGACGCCCGCGCCCCGTTCCCCCTGCAACTGATCACCGACTCGCTGCGGTACTGGATCACCGAGATGCACGTCGACGGGTTCCGCTTCGACCTCGCCGCGGCACTGGCGCGCTCGCTGCACGACGTCGACAAGCTGTCCTCGTTCTTCGACACCATCCACCAGGACCCGCTGATCAGCCAGGTGAAGCTGATCGCCGAGCCCTGGGACGTCGGCGCGGGCGGGTACCAGGTCGGGGAGTTCCCGCCCCTGTGGACCGAGTGGAACGGCCGCTACCGCGACACCGTCCGCACGTTCTGGGCGCACGGCGACGGCGGGGTGCGCGACCTCGCGTACCGGCTGTCCGGCTCGTCGGACCTGTACGACAGCGACGGCCGGCTGCCGCTCGCGTCGATCAACTTCGTCACCGCGCACGACGGCTTCACCCTGCGCGACCTCGTCTCGTACGAACGCAAGCACAACGAGGCGAACGGCGAGGAC
>SCQZ01000054.1 GCA_004299665.1 Jatrophihabitans sp. | reverse complement strand
TCGAGGCGACCTCCAACAGCACGGTCAACACGATCGTGTCGCTCGGTGTCGTCGTCGCGATCCTGAACGCGGTCATCGCCATCGTGCTGTCGTACGCGCGGATCATCTACTCCTCGGCGCGCGACCGTGCCTGGCCCGGCGTGCTGAACCAGTGGTTCACCAACATCCCGCCGCGGCTGGGTTCGCCCGCGATCCCGACGGCACTCGTCGGCGTCGTGGGGGCGATCCTGTGCCTGACGGTCTCGGTCGACACCCTGACCAACCTGACCGGCGCCAGCCTCGTCGTGGACTACGCGCTGATCGCGATCGCGGCGATCGTCGCGCGCATCACCGGCGCGACGCGCAACAGCCCGTACAAGATGCCGCTGTGGCCGCTGTGGCCGATCCTGGCCCTGGCCGCGCTCGGCTACGTCTTCACCCAGCAGACCAGGCTGCTGCTGACCGTCAGCCTGGTCACCATGGCGATCGGGCTGGTCTACTGGCTGCTGTTCATCCGCCCGCAGGGCAAGCGGGCATGGAACCTGCTGGAGGCCGCCGGCAATGACCTCGACTGACACGCCGGCCCCGACGTCGATCCTCCCCGATGCGCACCTGAACACGCCGGCCGGCAAACCGCGCGCCCGGTCCCTGGGCATCCCCTTCGCGGGGGTGCCCGGGCGCTGGAACGCGATCACCGACGTGCCCGGGGTCGAGGTCGGCTACACCACGCTGATCGCGGGCGACCGGGTCCGCACCGGCGTCACCGGCATCCACCCCCGGGGCCGCGACGGCGCGGGCGACCCGGTGGTGGCGGGCTTCCACAACCAGAACGGGAACGGCGAGATGACCGGCGCCTCGTGGATCGAGGAGTCCGGCACGTTCAGCGGCCCGGTCGCGATCACCAACACCCACGCGGTGGGCGTCGCGCACGCGGGCATCGTGGCCTGGACGGTGAAGCACCACCCGGTGCTCGCCAACGCGTGGCTGCTGCCGGTCGCCGCCGAGACCTGGGACGGCTACCTGAACGACATCAACGGTCACCACGTGACCGAGGAGGGGACGGTCGCCGCACTCGAGGCGGCGGCCTCCGGCCCGATCGACGAGGGCTCGGTCGGCGGCGGCACCGGGATGAACTGCTACGAGTTCAAGGGCGGGTCGGGCACCGCGTCGCGCGTCGTCGAGTACGCGGGCACGCCGTACACGGTGGGGGCGTTCGTGCAGGCGAACTTCGGGTCGCGCCACGAACTGACCATCGCCGGGGTGCCCCTCGGCGCGGCGCTGGCCGACGACAACCCGATGTCGCAGTGGTCACCGGCGCCGCCCGGGTCGGGCTCGGTCATCGCGGTGATCGCGACGGACGCGCCGTTGATGCCGCCGCAGTGCAAGGCCTTCGCGCGGCGGGTGTCGCTCGGGCTGGCCCGCACCGGGACGGCGGGCTCGCACTTCTCCGGCGACCTGTTCCTGGCCTTCTCGGTGGCCAACCCGCAGGCGATCACGCCGGGCCTGTCGGCCTTCTACGGCGCCTCCCCCGGGCGCTACGACCAGTTGCGCTTCGTCCCCTGGGGGTTCCTGGACCCGTTCTACGAGGCGGTGGTGCAGTCGGTGGAGGAGGCCGTCGTCAACGCCCTGGTCGCCAACGGCGACATGGTGGGACGCGAGGGCCACCGCTCGCCGGGCCTGCCGCGCGACCGCGTGGCCGAGTTGGTCGGATCACGGTGACCTGGCAGGGCGCCACGGTCCGCGGACGGTGAGATCGCGAGATCGTCCCGGCGGGCCGTCAGCGGGCTGCGGCACGCGGGCCGGCGCGCGAGGCGTCCGCGAGCGCGGCGGCGAGTTCCGCGTGCCCCGCCGCCACCAGGCCGACCGTCACCCGCAGGTGCGGGGCCTGGCCGGGACGGACGGCGAACGGGCGCCCGGCCGACACCCCGATCCCCCGCGTCGCGAGCAGCAGCACCGCGGCCTGCTCGTCCAGCACCGGCACCCAGATGTTCAGCCCGTCCTTGCCGCCGACCGGCACCCCCGCGCGGGCCAGCGCCCCGACGACGGCCGCCCGCCGCCGGGCGTACTCGCGCTGCGCGCGCTGGACCGCGCGCACCGACGGCGCATGCGTGAGCAGGTCGACCAGCACCCGCTGCAGCAGCCGGCTGGTCCAGCCCTGACCCAGGAAGCGCCGGTCCACGACCGGGTCGACGAGCGCGGCCGGGCCGCCCAGCGCCGCCAGTCGCAGGTCCGGCCCGTGCGACTTGGAGTAGCTGCGCACGTGCAGCGTCCGGTCCGGCAGCGCGTCGCCGAGGCTGAGCGCCGGGGTCGCGGCCACCGCGCCGGCCGAGTCGTCCTCCACGACGAGCACGTCGGCATCGCGCAGGATCGCGGCCAGCCGCGCGACCCGCTCCGGCGTCAGCGAAGCGCCCGAGGGGTTCTGGCCGCGGGGTTGGAGGAACAGCGCCTCGGCGCCCACGGCCAGCGCCTGCGCCACCTGGCCGGGCAGCGGGCCGTCGTCGTCGACCTCGACGGCGACCGGTACCGCGCCCACCGCGTCGAGCAGGTCCAGCAGCGGCGGGAAGCACGGCTGCTCGACGGCGACCCGCTGCCCCAGCCGCAGGTGGGTGGTGGCGATCAGGTGCAGCGCGTCCATCGCCCCGTCGACGACGGTCAGCCGCTCGGCGCGGAACGGCCAGTCCGCGCGCAGCAGGTCCGCGAGTTCGGGCAGCACCGGGTCGTCGAGGTAGGTGGCCGGCTCGGCGGGCGGGACCACGCGCCGCAACGCCGCGCGCAGGTCGGGCAGCAGGGCCGGGTCCGGCGTCCCCGTGGACAGGTCCTGCGCGAACAGCTTGCCCCCGGTGAGCGCACTGCGGTACCGCGACGGTCCGACCGCGCGAACCGTGATCACCGTGCCCCGGCGGCCGTCGGTGCGGACCGTGCCGGCCCGGGCGAGCAGGCCCCACGCGGCGCTCACCGTCGTCGGGGACAGGCCGAGCTGGGTGGCGACCGTCCGGATCGGCGGCAGCTTGTCGCCGTCGGCCAGCCGGCCCTCGCCGACCGCGCGGCCCACGGCGGCGGCCAGCCCCCGCGCGGTCGGCTCGGCCATGCGCTCCTCGACCACGCCGAGCAACCGACTCGCTGTCACAGTTTGTAACATAGCATACTCGGCTTTGTGTTGCGCATGGTTGTCACGTAATCTCGACCGCATGAGCGAACGTAGTGAGCGAATCAGTAGGCACAGCGCTCGTGGTGCCTCACGCGCGCCCGCAGCGAAGCGAGGACGCGCGTGAGCACACGTATCTCACATTGGGTCGACGGCACGGTCACCGCGGGCACGTCCGGGCGCACCGCACCGGTCTACAACCCCGCGACGGGCCTGCGCAGCGGCGATGTCGACCTCGCCTCGGCGGCCGAGGTGCAGCGTGCCGTGGCCAGCGCCACGGGCGCCGCCCGGGAGTGGCGCTCGACGTCGCTGTCGCGGCGCTCGGCGATCCTCTTCGCGTTCCGGCAACTGCTGCACGACGCGACCGACGACCTCGCGAAGGTGATCACCGCCGAGCACGGCAAGGTCCTGTCCGACGCCGCCGCGGAGGTGGGGCGCGGCCTGGAGAACGTGGAGTACGCCTGCGGCGTCCCGGAACTGCTCAAGGGCGGCTTCAGCGAGCAGGTCTCCACCGGCATCGACGTCTACTCGATCCGCCAACCGCTCGGCGTCGTCGCGGGCATCACACCCTTCAACTTCCCGGCGATGGTGCCGCTGTGGATGGCCGCCAACGCGATCGCCTGCGGCAACGCCTTCGTGCTCAAGCCGAGCGAGAAGGACCCGTCCGCCTCGCTGGTGCTCGCCGAGTTGTGGAAGCGGGCCGGGCTGCCCGACGGCGTGTTCACCGTGGTCCAGGGTGACCGCGTCGCCGTCGACGCCCTCATCGAGCACCCCGACGTCGCCGCGATCAGCTTCGTCGGCTCCACCCCGGTCGCGCGCAGCATCTACGAGCGCGGCACCGCGCGCGGCAAGCGGGTGCAGGCGCTCGGCGGCGCCAAGAACCACATGCTGGTGCTGCCCGACGCGGACCTGGACCTCGCCGCCGACGCCGCCGTGTCCGCTGCCTACGGGGCCGCCGGGGAACGGTGTATGGCGATCTCGGTGGCGGTGGCCGTCGGCGGGATCGGCGACCGGTTCGTGGAGGCGATCGCGGCCCGCATCCCGAAGCTGCAGATCGGGGACGGCGCGGCACCGGGCACCGACATGGGGCCCCTGATCACCGCCGAGCACCGCGACAAGGTGGCCGGCTACATCGCCGCCGGCGAGAAGTCGGGTGCGAAGGTGGTCGTCGACGGCCGGGACGGGCCGGCCGGAGGATTCGTCCCATCGGACGGGGGTACCCCCGGCAGTGGGGGCGTAGCCGCCGAGGGAGGGTTCTTCGTCGGCGCGACGCTGCTGGACGGCGTCACCCCCGACATGAGCGTCTACACCGACGAGATCTTCGGCCCGGTGCTGGCCGTCGTGCGTGCCGACACGTACGAGGAGGCGATCGAGTTGATCAACGCCAACCCGTTCGCGAACGGCACCGCGATCTTCACCCGGGACGGCGGCGCGGCGCGGCGGTTCCAGTTCGACGTCGAGGTCGGCATGGTCGGCATCAACGTCCCGATCCCCACGCCCGTCGCCTACTACTCCTTCGGTGGCTGGCGGAACTCGCTGTTCGGCGACACCCACATGTACGGGCCGGAGGGCGTCACGTTCTACACGCGTGGCAAGGTCGTAACGTCGAAGTGGCCGGACCCGGCGACCTCGACGATCGACCTCGGCTTCCCGACGACGCGATAGGAGCCCGACCATGGACAGCGCACTGCGGGGACTGGCGAGCGACGGCGCCACGGTGAAGGCCCTGGACCGCGCCCACGTCTTCCACTCCTGGTCGGCGCAGGGTGCGCTCGACCCGCTGCCGATCGCGTCGGCGTCCGGGTCGTACTTCACCGACTACGACGGCCGGCGCTTCCTGGACTTCTCCAGCCAGCTGGTGAACGTGAACATCGGCTACCAGCACCCCCGGCTGGTCGCCGCGATCCAGGAGCAGGCCGGCCGGCTGTGCACCATACAGCCCTCCTTCGCGAACGACGCGCGCAGCGAGGCCGCCCGGCTCATCGCGCAGGTGGCGCCGGACGGGCTGAACCACGTGTTCTTCACCAACGGCGGCGCCGAGGCGACCGAGAACGCGATGCGGATGGCGCGCATCAGCAGCGGCCGCTTCAAGGTGCTCGCGGCCTACCGCAGCTACCACGGCGCGACGGCCGGGGCGATCGCGATGACCGGCGAGCCGCGCCGCTGGGGCAGCGAGCCCGGCGAGCCCGGCATCGTGCACTTCTTCGGCCCATACCCGTACCGTTCGCCGTTCTCCGCGACCTCGCCCGAGGAGGAGACGCAGCGCGCGCTGGCGCACCTGCGCGACGTCGTCACCTTCGAGGGACCGGACTCGGTGGCAGCGATCATCTCGGAGACGGTCGTCGGCACCAACGGCATCCTGGTGCCTCCGCCCGGGTACCTGGCGGGCGTGCGCGCGCTGTGCGACGAGTTCGGCATCGTGATGATCGCCGACGAGGTCATGGCGGGGTTCGGGCGCTGCGGCGAGTGGTTCGCCGTCGACCACTGGGGCGTCACGCCCGACCTGATCACCTTCGCCAAGGGGGTCAACTCCGGGTATGTCCCGCTCGGCGGCGTGATCATCTCCGAACGGATCTACGACGCGTTCCGCGACCGGGTGTACCCCGGCGGGCTCACCTACTCCGGCCACCCGCTCGGCTGCGCGGCGGCCGTCGCCTCGATCACCATCTTCAAGGAGGAGGGGATCGTCGAGCACGCCCGCGCCCTGGGCACCGACGTGATCGCGCCGGGGTTGGCCAAGCTCGCCGCGAACCACCCGTCCGTCGGCGAGGTCCGCGGCCTGGGCGTCTTCTGGGCGCTGGAGTTGGTGCGCGACCGAGTGACCCGCGAGCCGCTCGTGCCGTTCAACGCCAAGGGCGCCGATGCCGCGCCGATGGCCGAGTTCGCGGCGGCGTGCAAGCAGCGCGGGCTCTGGCCGATGGTGGCGGGCAATCGCACCCACGTGGTGCCGCCGTGCACGACGTCGGCGGACGAGGTCGCGGAGGGGATCGCGATCCTCGACCAGGCCCTGGACGTCACGGACCGCCACTACACCGGCTGACGCCGCCGTTTCCCCGACGGCTGCAACGAGGCCCGGGGCCCGATCCGTTCGGATCGGGCCCCGGGCCTCGTGCAATAGGCGCGTGCGGCGCTCAGTTGCGGCTGGACAGGTAGCTCAGCAGCCGCAGGATCTCGATGTACAGCCAGATCAGCGTGACCATG
>SCQZ01000480.1 GCA_004299665.1 Jatrophihabitans sp. | reverse complement strand
GGCCGGCGAGGTAGGGCAGCGGTGCGTCCACGGTCGACCATTGTGCACGCGCGTCGTGACGTCGGTCGCGGTCCTTTGTGCCCGGCGCTCCGCCGTGGTTAGACTTCGCCCGTGATCCGCACGCGACGGTCAGGGCTGGTCGGGGCAATGATCCCGAGCCTGTGCCCGTGTCGCGGTATGCGCTGAGCGTCCTTCCCTCCCGCTGAAGCACCCCGTCCCCGGCGCCCCGAGGCGCCGCCGGACCGTGCGCGGCCGCCGGGGCGCGACGCCGAGACCCCCCGCATGCCCGGACCACACCCCGCCCCGGAGGCACCGTGACCGCCACGCGCCCGACCCGCACGCTCACCCGGCCCGTCGTCCGCCCCGCCGCGGACCGGCCCGCGCCGGACTGGGAGACCGTCTACAAGCGCAACTACATCGAGCGGCTCAAGCGTGACCGGCCGCCGCTGGACGTCCGCGACGAGCTGCCGGCGCTGATCGAGCGCGGCTACGAGGACGTGCCCGAGGAGGACATCGTCCGGCTGTACTGGTGGGCGCTGGCCCATGACAAGCCGAAGGTCGGCACCTTCATGGTGCGGGTGAAGGTGGCCGGCGGCCTGGTTAGCGCGGCGCAGGTGCGCGCGCTCGGCGAGATCGCCCGCGACTTCGGTCGCGACGAGGCCGAACTGACGACGCGCCAGGGCATCCAGTTGCACTGGGTCGCGCTCGCGCAACTGCCCGACGTGCTCGCCGCGATCGAGGCCGCCGGCCTGACGACCAACGGCGGCGAGGGCGACACCGTCCGCAACATCACCAGCTGCCCGGTCGCCGGGCTGACCGTGGACGAGCCGTTCGACGTGCGGCCCGTGGTGCGCGCCGTCGCGGCCCACTTCTACGGCAACCGCGAGTACTCGAACCTGCCGCGCAAGCACAAGTACACGATCGCGGCCTGCTCGGCGCAGTGCAATGCGCCGGAGATCTCCGACGTCGCGCTCGTGGGCGTCGTGAAGGACGGCCGCGACGGCTTCGCGCTGCGCATCGGCGGCGGCATGACCAACACCCCGCGCATCTCCCGCGACCTGGGCGTGTTCGTCCCGGTCGAGGACACCATCGAGGTGCTCGAGGCCGTGACCAACGCCTGGCAGCGCGACCTGCGCTACCGCATCTCACGCGCGAAGGCGCGGATCAAGTTCATGATGGACGACTACGGCCCCGAGGGCATGCGCGCCAAGGTCGAGGAGGTGCTCGGCCGGCCGCTCGAGGACGGCGAGGCGCCGGTGCCGACGACCGACGCCGACCACCTGGGCATCCACCGGCAGCGGCAGCCGGGACTGTTCTCGGTCGGGGTCCCGGTCCCCTCCGGTCGCATCACCGGCACGAAGCTGATCGCCCTGGCCGATCTGGCGCAGTCCTACGGCGGCGACCTGCGGCTGACCCGGCAACAGAACTTCGTCCTCGCCGACGTCCCGGGACGGCGCCTGGCCGACGTGCGGGCCACGCTGCGCGAGATCGGCTTCGACCTGGACCGCGGGCGCGCGTTCGGGCGCTCGCTGGCGTGCACGTCGCACCAGTTCTGCAACTATTCGGTCGCCGAGACGAAGGGCAAGCTGGACGAGGTCCTCGACGGCCTGACGACCCACTACGGCGCCGAGGCGATCGGCGACCTGGCGATCCACATGGACGGCTGCCCGCACGCGTGCGCGCAGCACTGGGTCGGCGAGATCGGCCTGCAGGGCACGACGACCCGCGTCGAGGGCTCCGACGAGCGGGTCGAGGCCTACGACCTCACCGTCGGCGGCGGCCTGGGCACCCGCACCGCGATCGGCCGGCGACTGATGCGCCGCGTCCCGACCCAGGACCTCGACGGGGTACTGGACCGGCTGGTGGGCGCCTGGCTCGCCGAACGCGGCAGGCGCGGCGATGCGGGGTTCACGCTCGGCGACTACTGCAACGCGCACACCGACGAGGAACTGATCGCCGTCGCGACCGGCGAGGCGGCGGTCGCGACGGCCGCGGAGACCGCGACGGTCCGCGTCCCCGGCCCGCTGCTGCACCTGACGGACGGCGAGGACCGCATCGACGTCCCCGCCGCCACCGTCGGCGCGGCGCTGGCGGCGGCGGCGGCGCGCTACCCGCGGTTCGGCGCGGCCGTGCTGCCCGGCGGCGCGGTCGACGACTCGGTGATCGTCGCCGTCGGCGACGACGACATCCGCACCCTGGACGGCCTGGCCACCGCCGTCCGTCCCGACCAGGACATCGTCATCGTCATGGCGATGTCCGGCGGCTGAGCCCTGACCCATCGACACGGGAGAGCACGCGCATGACAGCCATCATCGACGCCCCTGACCGGGTGCTGTTCGACGACCTGGAGATCGGTGAGATCGCCCTGGACCTGGACGACCAGGAGCCCGAGGTCGTCATCGAGTGGGCGCTGGAGACCTTCGGTGACCGCATCGCCATCGTCACCGCGCTGCAGGAGGACGGTATGGCCGTGCTCGACATGGCCGCGCGCATCAGGCCGGACGTCCGGGTGATCACGGTGGACACCGGCCGCCTGCCGCAGGAGACGTACGCGTTCATCGAGCAGGTGCGCGAGCGTTATCCGCTCACGCAGTGGGACATCCTGTTCCCGGACGCCGCGGAGGTCTCCGCCATGGTGGCGCGGCGCGGGGTGAACCTGTTCCGCAACTCCGTCCAGGAGCGGATGTTCTGCTGCCAGGTGCGCAAGGTGCGCCCGCTGGTGAAGGCGCTGCAGGGGCTGGACGGCTGGTTCACCGGGCTGCGCCGGGACCAGTGGGCCTCCCGTGCGGCGATCAAGAAGGTCGAACTCGACCACGACCACGAGGGCATCGTCAAGGTCAACGCGCTGGCCGACTGGGAGGGCGCCGAGGTCCGGCAGTACCTCGCCGACCACGACGTGCCCATGCACCCGCTGTACGCGCAGGGGTACACCAGCTTCGGTTGCGCGCCGTGCACCCGGCCGGTCACGGCCGGGGAGGACGACCGCGCCGGGCGCTGGTGGTGGGAGACCGGCGCACCGAAGGAGTGCGGGATCCACTGCCCGATCGAGACCGGCAGCTTCGAGCACGAGGCCGCCGCGATCCTGGCCGAGGCCGGGCAGCGCGCCGCGAGGCACTGACGTGGCCGCCGACCCCGGCGGGCTGACCCTGCGCGGTGACGAGGCGGATGCGGTCGCCGACACCTGTGAGGCGTTCGCCGCGGCGCTGCCGCCCGCGCGGGCCGAGCGGTTCTTGCAGGTCGCCGCGCAGGCGCGGGCCGGGGTGATCGCACCGGACCGCCTGGAGGACCTGCAGCGGGTCTGCGCCGCGGCGCTGGAGACCGGCCGCGCCCGGCGGGCCGGTACCGCCGAGAGCGAGCGGTTGCTGGCGGCGGTGTACCGGCGCACGCCGGCCGGGTCCGAGCAGGCCGCGCAGCTCGCCGAGGTGAACGCCGCGCTCGCCCGGCTCGCCGGCCGCTCGCTGCGGTCGGTCTCGGTCGCGGCGCCGGTACCCGGCCGGTACCGGCTGCACCTCGCACTCGACGGCGCCGACCTCACGGTGGATCTGGAGCCGCAGGCGGTGACGGTGAGCCGCCTCGAGGCCGGCTGAGACAGGACGGCCGCCGCCGGGGCAGCGTCAGCCGCCGGCGAGGGCGTCAGCCGCCGGCGAGCAGCGCCCGGGCCGCCTCGTCACCGGTGAGCAGCCGGTTGACGCGGGAGCCGACCCGCCAGCCGGACGGGCCGCGGACCAACTCCCACCGGTTCGCCGACACCCGGGACACCTGGAAGATCCCCGTCTCGGAGACGTAGTGGTGCATGAGCGAGTAGCACAGCGCGACCGCGCGGTCGCCGTCGACGCGGACCGCCGGTGCCGTGAGCACGTGGGCACAGCCACGCGCCAGGTGGGCCCGGTGGCCGGGGCTGCGCACCATCGACGCCATCGCCGCGCTGCCCTCGATCACCGGCGCGCCGTCCTGGAAGTCGTAGCGGCCGCCGTCGTCCCACAGCGCCGCGGTCGCCTCGGCCGATCCGCTGTCGACGGCCGGACCGTAGGAGAGCACCAGCCGGGTGATCGCCAGCTCGTCCTCGACGCGGCGCAGCCGGGCCTCGACGGCTGCCAGCCGGTCGTCGACCGAGGTCGTCGCGCTCACATCGCCTCCCGCAGCCGGGCCAGCGCCTGGAGCTGGTCGCAGTAGTGGTCGCACGAGCGCGCACCGATCGACGCGGCGAGGACCGTGGCGCCCGCGTCGGCCAGGCGCCGCAGCGTCGCCAGCGAACGATCCGGGTCCCCGAGCGGGTCCAGGGGCCGCCCGGTGCCGAGGACGACCTCGAAACCCTCCGGCCTGTCGACCCGCCCGAGCAGCTCGGCCACCTGTTCGGGCCGCAGCCCGAACGGCGCCCAGCCGTCGCCGAGCGCGACGGCGCGGCGCAGCGAGCGCGGCGTCCGCCCGCCGATCCACAGCGGGACCCGCGGCTGCACGGCGCACGGCGAGACCACCAGGTCGCGATACCGGTAGTGCTCGCCCTCGAAGGCCGGCTCGGTCACGCCGAGGGAGGCCCGCAGCGCGCGCAGTGCCTCGTCGGCGCGGGCGCCGCGGTCCTCGAACGGCGCGCCCAGCAGGGCGAACTCCTCGCGCAGCGTGCCGACGCCCACGCCCAGCACCAGCCGCCCGCCGCTGACCGTGTCGAGGGTGCCGTACCGCTTCGCGATCTCCAGCGGGTGGTGGTAGCCGAGCACCAGCACCTGGGTCACCAGCCGGATGCGTGTCGTGACGGCGGCCAGGTAGCCGAAGGTCGCCAGCGGGTCCCAGTACGTCCCTCCGCGCTCGGCGGCGACCGGCACGGGGACCGCGACGTGCTCGCTGCAGGTCAGGTGGTGCAGTCCCACCTCGTCGGCGACGGAGGCGATCTCGGCCAGCTCCCGGATGCCCGCGGCCGCCTCCCACGGCGCGGCGACGCCCGGGTACTGCACGACGATCGGGCTGACGATGCCGATCCGCATACGGCTGTCCTAACGCCGCCCGATCCGGCCCGGCGCCGCACGTCCCGGTCACCGGGAGCGCCCGGGCCCGCGCGGCCGCGGTGGTGGGACCTTCGCGGGCATGGTCGATCGGGAGCGCTACGGGCCGTGGGCGGTCGTCGCCGGCGGCTCGGAGGGCGTCGGCGCGAGCTTCGCGATGCAGCTGGCCGACGCCGGGATCGACCTGCTGCTCACGGCCCGCAATCCGGGCCCGCTGGAGCAGACCGCGCAGCGGGCGCGGGCGCGCGGTGCGCAGGTGCGAACGGCCTGCGGCGACCTGCGCGAGCCGGGGACCCTGGACGCGATCGTCGGGGCCGCCGCGGAACTGGACGTCGGGCTGCTCGTGTTCAACGCCGGCGCGAACAGCTACGGTGCGGAGTTCGTCGAGGGCGACCTGGCCGGCTTCCAGGGCGTCGTCGACCTCAACGTCGGCGCGCTGCTGCGCCTGACCCACCACTTCGGCAAGCGGCTCAAGGATCGCGGGCGCGGCGGCCTGCTGCTCGTGGGCTCGCTCGCCGGATATCTCGGCCAGCCGCAGATCGGCGTGTACTCGGCGGTCAAGGCCTTCGACCGGGTCTTCGCCGAGGGGTTGTGGGCCGAGCTCGGCCCCGTCGGCGTGGACGTCCTGCACCTGGTCCTCGGCGTGACCCGTACGCCGGCGATGGAGCGGGCCGGGCTGCGGATGGACCTGCCGGGGCTGAACGTGGCCGAGCCGGACGACGTCGCGCGCGAGGGGCTCGCGCACCTGGCGGACGGCCCGGTGTGGGTCGCCGCGGGCAACCTGGACACCGCCCGCGCGCGCAGCGACATGGACCGGGCGGCGCTGGTCCGCAAGGCGGTGGCCGCCACGCGGCGGCTGGTACCCGCGGAGTGAGGCCGAGAACGAATTCTCGCAAGGCTGTGCGGAAAAGAACGCGAATACGTAACGACATCCGGCGAGCTCTAGCCAACAAACTGAAATACATACTAGTGTGCCGGTCGTCACAGCGACGACAGGACCGACAGGAGACGATCGTGCATCGAACGAGCTGGAAGGTGGGGGGCGCGGTTCTCGCCCTCCTGATGGCCGTATCGGCCTGCAGCAGCGGCGGCCGGGGGAGTTCGGGCAACACGCCCAACGCACCGAAGACGAGTACCTCCAGCGGGTCGGGGACGTCCGCGGCGACCACGTTCGGGACGCTCGCCTCGCCCTGCGGCAAGGGGAGCGCCACCGGCGCGACCGACCAGGGCGTCACGAACACCAGCATCGCGATCGGCTACGGCGACGACCGCGGCGCGGCCCAGGCGCCGGGGCTGAACCAGGAGATCGGCGACGCCGTCAAGGCGATGATCAAGTGGTGCAACGACCAGGGCGGCATCAACGGCCGACAGGTCGTCGGTGACTTCTACGACGCCGCGATCACCAACATCGGCCCGGCGATCCAGAGCGCGTGCGCCAAGGACTTCATGCTGGTCGGCTCCGGCTGGGCGGCGGACGAGGCCGCCGAGCAGACCCGGGTCGGCTGCAACCTGGTGTCCACCCCCACCTACACCGTCGGGCCGGACTACGCCAACGGGCCGATGGTCTACGACGCGCTACCGAACCCCGTGGACTACCAGCCGGCCTCGGGGCTGTTCCAGATGGCCCAGCTGTTCCCGGACACCAAGAGCGCCTTCGGCGTCATGTCCACCAACCTGCCGGCCATCCAGGCAACCGTCGCGAAGGTCAAGATCTCGGCTGCCGCGGCGGGCTTCACCGTGGTGGACTGTGGCGTCACGATGAACTACACCGGCGAGCCGAACTACACCCCGTTCGCGGAGAAGTTCAAGCAGTGCGGCGCGAAGATCATCTACCTGCCGACGCCCGGCGCCGAGGTGAACGGGCTGCTGACGGCGATGAACCAGCTCGGCGTGCACCCGAAGTACATCATGCAGGCCAACGGTTACGTCGGCAGCTTCGCGCAGTGGAACACCGCGGGCTACGGCAACGACGTGTACGTGCAGAGCGCCTTCGAGCCGATCGAGAACGCCTCCGAGGTCCCCGCCGTGCAGGCCTACGTGAACGCGGTGAACGCCACCGGCGGGAAGCTGGCCACGCTGGGCATGCAGGCGACCTCTTCCTTCCTGATGTGGGCGACGGCGGCGAAGGCGTGCGGCAGCACGCTCACCCGGCAGTGCATGGTGAACAAGCTCTCCGCGGTCCACGACTGGACGGCCGGCGGGCTCAACGCGGCCACGGACCCCGGCGCGAACATGCCCACCCAGTGCGGCCTGCTGCTCAAGCTCGACGGCACCAAGTGGGTGCAGGCATACCCGAGCACGGCGGGCAAGTTCGACTGCAACGCCTCGTACGTGGTCAAGCTGCCGCAGTCGGTGTGGGGCACCACGCTGAACTCCGACCGGATCGCCACCCGGTTCCTCACCGACAAGGTGATCACCCCGCAGAAGTGACCGAGAGGCAGGCGGGTGACGCTGCGACACACGATGTCG
>SCQZ01000479.1 GCA_004299665.1 Jatrophihabitans sp. | reverse complement strand
CTGCAGGAACTCCCCGAGGACGACCAGGTGTCGCTGCTGCAGTCGCTCGAGGACGAGCGCGCCGCGGACATCCTCGAGGCGATGGACGACGACGACGCCGCCGACCTGCTCGGCGAGATGCCGGCCGCGGAGCAGCAGCGACTGCTGGAGCTGATGGAGCCGGACGAGGCGGCGCCGGTACGGCGGCTGATGTCCTACGGCGACTACACCGCCGGCGGCCTGATGACCTCCGAACCGGTGATCCTGCTGCCGGACGCGACCATCGCCGAGGCGCTCGCGCTGGTGCGCAACCCGGAACTGTCCCCGGCGATCGCCTCGCAGGTCTTCGTGGTGCGCCCGCCCCAGGCCACCCCGACGGGACGATTCCTGGGCACCGCACACCTGCAGCGGCTGCTGCGCGAACCGCCCTCCACCCTCGTCAGCGGTGTCGCGGAGAAGGATCCCGACGCGCTGCGCCCGGACACCCCGATCGAGGAGGTCACCCGCCACCTGGCCACCTACAACCTCGTCGCCGCACCCGTGGTCGACGAGCACGAGCGGCTGCTCGGAGCGGTGTCGGTCGACGACGTCCTGGACCACCTGCTGCCGGAGAACTGGCGCGACGTCCCGGCGGAGGCGCGCCCCCAGGAGGCCGGCGGTGGCTGAGTCGCGCTCCCGTCTCGACCAGCCCCGCGAATCCGGCCACGCGCCGCGCGTCCGGGTCGACGCGGAGGCCTTCGGCCGGTGGACGGAGAAGCTCGCCCGCTACTTCGGCACCGCGCGCTACCTGGTCATCCAGACCGTCTTCGTCGTCGCGTGGATCGCCTTCAACGTCGTGGCCGTCACCACGCTGAAGTTCGACCCCTACCCGTTCATCCTGCTGAACCTGGCCTTCTCCACCCAGGCGGCGTACGCCGCGCCGCTGATCCTGCTGGCACAGAACCGCCAGACCTACCGGGACCGGGTGCAGAGCGAGCAGGACCGCGAGGAGGCGCGCCAGTCCAAGGCCGACCTGGAGTACGTGGCCCGGGAACTGGCCGCAATCCGGATGACGCTCGGCGAGGTCGCCACCCGCGACTTCCTGCGTGCCGAACTGGCGCGGATCGAACGCGAGCGCGAAGACGCGCGCGAACTGCTAGGCGAGTCGTAGCAGCGCGGCGGTGACGGCCGCCACGACGATGACCACGACGAACGGCGCCCGCCGCCACACCGCGACCGCCCCGACCGCGACGCCGGCCATCCGCGACCCGTCGATGTCGTAGTGCCGGCCGTTGGCGATCGCCTCGACCACGACCAGCGCTGCCAGCAGCGCGACCGGGACCAGGTCCACGATCCGGCGCACCCGCGGGTGGTCCAGCACCCGGGCCGGAACCAGGTAGCCGGCGAGCTTGAGCAGGTAGCAGCCGGCGATCGTCGCGGCGACCAGCGTCCACGTGTTCACCGGAGCACGCCGGCGAGCAGCAGCGCCGCGCAGGCGGCCAGGACGGGAACCCCGGGCGGTGTGAGCGGGATGAGGACGGCGGCGATGACGACGGCGGTGACGGCGATGGAGCGTTCGAGCGCGCCCTGGCGCAGCCGCGGGGCGAGCAGCGCCAGGAACGCCACGGGGACGACCGCGTCGAGACCGAACCGGCCCGGGTCACCGAGGGCGCTGGTGCCGGCCGCGCCCGCCAGGGTCGCCAGGTTCCACACGACGAACACCGATCCGAAGGTCCACCAGAACGCGACCCGGCCGTACCGGGGATCCTCCTGCCCGCCCGCCGTGGCGGCCGCCGGGCCCGCGCTGCGGGCGGGCGGCCCCCCACCGAGCCAGGCGATCGCCATGGCGGTCGACTCGTCGATGGTGCCGAGCGCGGCCAGCGGCTTGACCAGCGGCCGGGGCCGCAGCAGCGGCGCGAGCCGCATCGCGTACAGCGTGTTGCGCGAACCCAGCAGCAGGCCGCTGGCCAGCGCCGCCGCCGGGCTGCCGCCGCCGGCGATCACCCCGACGACCGCGAACTGGCTGCCGCCGGTGAAGGCGAGCAGGGACAGCAGGCAGCTCTGCAGGACGCTCAGCCCGGCCGCCACGGACGCCGCCCCGAACGCGACGCCGTACGCGCCCACCGCCACCCCGAGCGCCACCGAGCTGCGGATAGCCTTGCGCCGCAAGGTGGCGTCCGGGTCGGGCCGCGGGCCCTGCTCGCCGCCGGAGGTCACGGGAGCCGATCGTAGGCACGTACGATCGATGTCGTGCGCAAGCCCGCCGAAGCCGAGGTCCACGCCGCGCTGGCGACCGTCCGCGATCCCGAGATCCGCAAGCCGATCACCGAGCTGAAGATGGTCCGCGCGGTGCGGATCGACGACGACGGCGCCGTCACGGTGGACGTGCTCCTGACGACGCCCGGCTGCCCGCTGAAGGACCAGATCACCCGTGACGTGACCGCCGCCCTGTCGCGCGTGGACGGCGTCTCGTCCGTCCGTGTCGAACTGGGCGTCATGACCGAGGAGCAGCGCAAGGACCTGCGACAGCAGCTGCGCGGCGACGGGCCGGCGAACGAGATCCCGTTCGCGCAGCCCGGCTCGCGCACCCGCGTGTACGCGGTCGCGTCCGGCAAGGGCGGCGTCGGCAAGTCGTCGGTGACGGTGAACCTCGCCGCCGCGCTCGCCGCGAAGGGGCTGGCGGTCGGTGTCCTCGACGCCGACATCTACGGCTTCTCGGTGCCCCGCATGCTCGGTGCCACCGGCCGGCCGACCCAGGTCGCCCAGATGATCATGCCGCCGGTCGCGCACGAGGTGAAGGTGATCTCGATCGGCATGTTCACCCCCGGGAACCAGGCCGTGGTGTGGCGCGGGCCGATGCTGCACCGCGCCCTGCAGCAGTTCCTGGCGGACGTGTACTGGGGCGACCTGGACGTGCTGCTGATGGACCTGCCGCCGGGCACCGGCGACATCGCGATCTCGGTCGCGCAACTCGTGCCGACCGCGGAACTGCTGGTGGTGACCACGCCGCAGGTGGCGGCCCGCGAGGTCGCCGAGCGTGCCGGGTCGATCGCGCTGCAGACGCACCAACAGATCGTCGGCGTCGTGGAGAACATGAGCTGGCTGGACCTGCCGGACGGCTCCCGGATGGAGCTGTTCGGATCCGGCGGCGGCCAGGCGGTCGCGGACTCGCTGTCGACCTCCACCGGGACCCGGGTACCGCTGCTCGGGCAGATCCCGATCGACCAGCTCGTCCGCGAGGGCGGCGACGCGGGTTCCCCCATCGTCCTGTCCTCGCCGCAGTCGGGCGCCGCCCGGGCGCTGCAGGCGATCGCCGACCGCCTCGCGCAGCGGGAGCACTCGCTCGTCGGCCGCCCGCTCGGGCTGGCACCGGCCGCCCGGTAGCCGCCCGCCGCGGGGCCTGCCTCAGGTGGTGTCCGGGTCGTACGGGGTGGGCGGCTGCGCCGCCGGGTACGGACGCGGGCGTGGCCGGGGGCGCTGCGGTGCCGATCCCGCGGCCGGACCCGTGGCCGGGCCGGCTGCCGGGTCGGCTACGGGGTTCTGGTCGACGGCCGGTGCGGCCGCCGACCCGTTCGCGTCGGCCTTGGTCAGTGTGACCGGCGCCGCCGGCTCGTCGTCCAGCGCGTCCTGGAAGAACTTCTTCGGGTCGAAGCGCAGGTCGCCGGCCGAGATGCCCGCGTCGAAGTCGTCGCCGAGCACCGCGCGCCGGATCGCCGTCTTCGGGTTGAGGTTGCGCAGGTCGAGGTCGGCCAGCTCCGGCCCGAGTTCGTCGCGCAGCTGCGTCCGGGCCCCCTGCGCGACCTCCCGCAGCGCGCGCAGCAGCCGGGCCGCGTCGCGCGCGAGCCCGGGCAGCCGTTCGGGGCCGAGCACCACGATGCCGACGATGGCAAGCACGATGAGCTCCATCGGCCCGATGTTGAACACGCCGCCGAGTGTAGGTCGCGATCCTCAGCGCGAGCCGAGGGTGATCGAGGCGGTCCGCTTGTCCGCGCCGCGGAAGTACATCACGTCCATGGTGTCGCCGGGCTGGTGCTGCTGGACCAGCACCATGAGCTGGTCGAAGGTCAGGACCGGGCGCCCGTCCGCCACCACGATCACGTCGCCGTTGCGCAGGCCGGCCCGGTCGGCGGCGCCGCCCGGTATGACCTGTTCGAGGTAGGCGCCCTGCTGGCTGCCGTCGGTGACCGTGCGGCCCTGGGCCTGCAGCGAGCCGTGGGTCGCCGTGCCGGTCCGGATCAGCTGCTCGGCGATCCGCCGGGCGTAGTCGATCGGGATCGCGTACCCGATGCCGCTCACCGGCGTCTGCTGCCCCGACGCGGACGGCGCCAGGAACCGGCCCGCGGTGTTGATCCCCACCACCGCCCCGGCCGCGTCGACCAGTGCCCCCCCGGAGTTGCCGGGGTTGATCGCCGCGTCGGTCTGGATCGCGTCGAGGTAGGCGTCGGACTGGCCGTCCTCGCTGAACACGTGCACTGCCCGGTTCAGCGCGGAGACGATGCCCGACGTGACGGTCCCGTCCAGCCCCAGCGGCGAGCCGATCGCGATCACCGGATCGCCGACGGCCAGTTGCGAGGAGTCCCCCAGCGAGGCGACGGTCAGCTGGTCGGTGGGGACCTTGAGGACCGCGAGATCGCTGATGGGGTCGGTGCCGACGATCCGTGCCGGGGCGGTCGCCTCGTCGGAGAACGTCACGACGATCGAGGCGTCGGTGCCCGCGGCGGCCTGCGACACGACGTGGTTGTTGGTGAGCACGTAGCCGTTCTTGTCGACGACCACGCCGGACCCGACCGCGTACGTCGACGACGTGGTCACCGCGATGGAGACGACGGCCGGGCCGACCCTCCTGGCGATGTCGGCGACCGATCCCGGCGGGCGGTTCGCGGGCGTGCCCGTCGTCGCCAGGGTGACGTCGCTGCGGTGCAGCAGCCCGTTTGCCCGGCCGGCGAGCCAGTACCCGACGCCGCCGCCGACCACCCCGGCCAGCAACGTCACCAGCACCACGAGCGAGAGCCTGCTCAGGCCGAGCCGGGCCACGCGGGCGCGGCGCGGTTCGTCGAGCACCTCCTCGGGCGCGTCCTGTCGCGCCGGGTCGTCCGGGCCGTCGGTGTCGGACTCGGCGTCGGACTCGGTGTCGAGGTCCGGGTCGAGTTGCGCGGGCCGGCCCCTGGTGAAGACCGCGCCGCGTCCGAGCCAGTACGGCGAGGACGGGTCGCGCCACGGGTCACGGTGCGCCCCGGCCCGCCACCACGGCGACTCGGCGGGGTGGCGGGGAGCGATGCGGGTGCCCGGTTCGGGGTCGAAGCCGTCCCGGGCCCGCGCCGGCGCCCCGAACGCATCGCGCATGACGGCGGGCACCGGCGGCCGGTACATCGGTGCCGGGCCGACCCGCTCACCGGGCGGCGGGGGGTACCCGCCGGCACCCGGCGGGCGGGCGAACCGGGCCCGGTCCTGCGGGGACGCGGTCGGGGGCGGTGGCGTGTAGCGGGGCGGCTCCTGCTCGCGCGGCTCGAACGCCCCGTCCACACCGGCCGGGCGGCGGTACGCGGCGGGGTCGTCGACGGCCGCCGGCAGCCCGGTGGCGTCCGTGTCGGTCACGAGGTGTCGGTCACGAGGTCGGTGCGGCTCAGTGACGGGTCGCGGACACCGGGGTCAGGTGCAGGTCGGCGGGCACGACGTGGGCGGGCTGCAGGCCGGGGCCCTCCGGGGCGGAGCTGCCGCTCGTGGCCTGCGCCGATCCCGCGGCGAGCAGCCCCACGGCGGCGGCGGCGACCACGGCGACCGCGAAGTGTCGAGAGCGCGCGGCGCCGGGGGCCGGCGGGCCGGGCACGAGCGCCGCCGCGGGCGCGAACAGCCCCGGGCGGGAGGTGGTGGCGAGCACCGTCGTGCCGTCCGGCGTCAGCGCCGTCGGCAGGGTCTGCAACGGCGTGGTGACCGGCAGCGCCCGCAGCCGGTCGACCAGCCCGGTGGGCAGCGCCGGCGCCGGCGCGGCGCGCAACGCCCAGACGGCCTCGCGCTGGACGGCCACCGCGTACCGGCACTCGGGGCACTCCTGGCAGTGGCGCCCTGCCCGCTGCCGTGCCGAGCCGGTCAGCACGTCGTCGGCGAAGGCGGCCACGGCCTCGTCGGACAGGTGCTGGGCCGACAGGTGCGGCGCCAGGTGCAGGGACTTCACGCGGTCACCTCCGCCACCGCCAGCGGGCCGACGCCGGGCTCGGCGGGCCGGACACCGGGCGCGCGGTGCGCCAGTGCCTGCCGCAGCAGCACCCGGCCCCGGTGGATGCGGGAGCGCACCGTGCCGACCTTGATGCCCAGCGTCGCCGCGATCTCCTCGTACGACAGCTCCTCCAGGTCGCACAGCACGACGGCCACCCGGAAGTCCGGCGGCAGCGCGTCCAGGGCGGCCTGGATCTCGGGGTCGAGGTTGAACAGGTCGAACGCGTGCTCCGGGCCGGCCTCGGTCGAGGCGAGGCGGTCGCCGGCGTCGTCCGGCAGGGCGGAGAAGCGGATCCGCTGGCGGCGGCGCACCATGTCCAGGAACAGGTTCGTGGTGATGCGGTGCAGCCAGCCCTCGAACGTCCCGGGCTGGTACTCGGCCAGCGACCGGAACACCCGCACGAACGTCTCCTGCGTCAGGTCCTCGGCGTCCGCCCGGTTGCCCGAGAGCCGGAAGGCCAGCCGGTAGACGCGATCGGCGTGCTCGCGCACGACCTCGTCCCACGTCGGCGGGGTCCACGTGGCGACGGCGGCGGGTACCGCCGCCGGAGCTCCACCCTGATCGGCCATCGCTTCATTCTCCCTGACGCCGGCGCCGCGCGACACCGGGTATCAGGGAAACGTCGGGCCGGGGGTGTTCCGTTCCCGCCCCCGCCGCCGGGGGCCGCGTGACCGCCCGAGGGGCCGCCCGGATCGGGGCATACCCTGTACCGTCGTGCACTCGTACACCCCGGAGGACGACCGCACCGCCCGGGCCCTGCTGGCGTACTGCCTGGCCCGCATGGCCAACGACCAGCCGCTGGACCGGCCGCTGCGGCCCGAGGAGCTCGAGGCCCTGGCCGGGGGATCGATCACCGCGGCGGGCGTCGGGGGAACCGAGGCGCTGCGACTGTGGACCGAGGTGCTCGGCCCTGCATGCCTGTCGGTCGACCACCGGCGCTACCTGTCGTTCATCCCGAACGCCCCCACCAAGGCGGCCACGTACTTCGACATGCTGGTCGCGGCGTCCAACGTCTACGGCGGCTCGTGGCTGGAGGGCTCGGGCGCCGTGTACGCGGAGAACCAGGCGCTGCGCTGGCTGGCCGACCTCGCCGGGTTGCCGCCGGAGTCGGGCGGCTGCTTCGTCCAGGGCGGGACCATCGGCAACCTCTCGGCGCTGGTCGCGGCGCGCGAGGCCGCGCTGCACCGCCGCGGCGGCCGGCGCCCGGACCGCTGGGCGGTGTGCGTCACCGCCGAGACCCACTCGTCGGTGAAGCACGCCCTGCGGGTCGTGATGGACGTCGACGTGCTCGAGGTCGACGGCGACACGCGGGGCCGGCTGTGCGGGGCGGCGCTGCGGGCGCGGGTCGCCGCGCTGCCCGGCAGCGTGCGCGACGGCATCTTCGCGGTGGTGGCGACGGCGGGGACGACCAACCTGGGCGTCGTCGACGACATCGCCGGCATCGCCGATGTCGCGGCCGAGCAGGGCTGGTGGCTGCACGTCGACGGCGCGTACGGCGGGGCCGGGCTGGCGGCCCCCAGCGTGCGCCGGCTGTTCGCGGGCGTCGAGCGCGCCGACTCGTTCATCGTCGACCCGCACAAGTGGCTGTTCGCGCCGTTCGACAGCTGCGCCCTGATCTACCGCGACCCGGTCCAGGCCCGGGCGGCCCACACCCAGCACGCCGGCTACCTCGACCCGGTCACGGTGGCCGGCGAATGGAACCCGTCGGACTTCGCCCTGCACCTGACGCGCCGCGCCCGGGGGCTGCCGTTCTGGTTCTCCCTGGCCGTCTACGGGACCGACGCCTACCGCGCGGCCCTGGAGCAGACCCTGACCGTCGCCCGCGCGGGCGCGGACCTGATACGCCGCGCGCCCCACCTGGACCTGCTGGTGGAGCCGGACCTCACCGTCCTCATCTTCGAGCGCACCGGCTGGGGCGCCGAGGACTACGCCGCCTGGAGCGCCCGGCTGCTGCGCGAGCAGGTCGCGTTCGTCACCCCCACGCGGCACCGCCACCGCGTCTGCACCCGCCTGGCGATCGTCAACCCGCTGACGACGGTGGACGATCTCGCGCTCATCCTGGACTCGATGCGCTGATCCGCGGACGCGGGAGCAGTAGGGTCTGGCCCATGCCGGACGCGATGGTGAACCTTGCGAGCGTGACGTACGCCGAGTCCTTCCTCGCCGAGGACGAGACCGTGGTGCGGGCCCGGGAACGGGCGCGGGAACTGGGGTGCGTGCCGATCGGGGCGGGCGGCGGCGCCCTGCTGCGGGTCCTGGCCGCCGCCACCGGTGCGCGGTCGGTGGTCGAGGTGGGTACCGGCGCGGGCGTCTCGGGGCTGTACCTGCTCGGCGGCATGCCCGCCGACGGCGTGCTGACCTCGATCGACATCGAGGGTGAGAACCAGCGCGCCGCGAAGGAGGCGTACGGGGAAGCGGGGATTGCCTCCACCCGCTACCGGTTGATCAACGGATCCGCCGCCGAGGTGCTCCCCCGGCTGCGCGACGCCGCCTACGACCTGGTCTTCGTCGATGCGGACAAGGCCGCCTACGGCGTCTACTACCAGCAGGCGGTGCGGCTGCTGCGCCCCGGCGGGGTGGTGGCCTTCGACAACGCGCTGTGGCACGACCGGGTCGCCGACCCGTCCCAGCGCGACCCGGAGACCCTGACCGTGCGCGACCTCGGGCGGTCCGTGCGCGACGACGACCGGTTGCTGCCCGCGCTGGTCCCGGTCGGCGACGGCCTGCTGGTCGCCGCCAAGCGGTAGCTACTCGCCCGGGACGATCCAGCGCAGTCCGGGAAACCGGGCGAAGTCCCGGTCGAAGGACGCGAGCGTCGCGCCGTTCTCGATCGCGATCGCGGCCAGCGCCGCGTCCGGCACCAGGTTGCCGCGCGCCGATGCCTGCTCGCACGTCTGCCGGAACAGCCGCAGGTGCCCCTTTCCGGGGTGTATGTCCCGGTAGCCGGCGGCGCTGCGCATGTCTGCCATGAACGCGAACGCTTCCTGCAACGAGATCACCGCGCCGGTCGCCGACCGGTTGGTCGCGAGGCGGACGAACGAATGCCAGACCGTTGGTGGGGCGCCGTACTCCTCCCGATCCACGCGGGTCTGTTCGTACCAGTTGCGCGCCGCGCGGTGGTGCGGGTGCCGCTCGACGAACAGCGCCATAACGGTGTTGACGTCGAGCAGGATCACCGGCGCTTGTCCAGCGGAAGGTCCTGGTCGAGCAGGTCCAGCAGTTCGGCATTGGACATCTCGCCGATCGCCGCATTGAACGGGCCGCGGTAGACCGGAAGGTCGCGATCCTGCCCGGCCGGCTCGGGCTCCGGCGCCGCGAGTCGACGCTGGATGTACTCCCCGAGCGTCAGGCCACGCGAGCCCGCCTCGGCCTTCGCCCGGGCGAGGACGTGCTCGTCGATGTTGATCGTGGTGCGCATGATGACAAGGTTACTGCATCACCGGCATCACCGGCGTCACCCGGGGCGGCCGGGCCGCAGCGCCCACGCGAGCACGGCCTCGCGGACCGGCCCCGGCATCAGCAGCACCTGCGCCCGCGCCTCCTCCCAGCCGGGCTCCTTGGTGCGCCTGGCCTGCGCGAGGTGGTCGCGGTCGATGGCGTGCGTCAGGTCCAGTTCCCCGGAGTTCGGCCCATGGACGCTGACCCAGTACAGGTGATCGTCGCCGGGGAACCGGAACACGATCTCCAGGGCCATCCGCTCCCGGTCCAAGGTCGCGACGCACTCGTCCTCGCGCTCGTTCAGCATCGCCATCCAGCGATCGGCCTCGGCGTCGGCGCCGGGCAGGATCTTGCCGCGGGACAGTTCCAGCACCAGGCCGGCCGGCACCGACGACGGGTTCTCGATCACAGTGCCCGACCATGCCCGAGCGCCGCCCGCGACGCCAGCGCATATCGTCAACCCGTGGCCTGCTACGTCGACACGGTGCGCTCCTACCCGGACGCCGGGCTGCGGTTCACGGACTTCTGCCACCTGCTCGCCGACTCCCGCGCCGAACTGCACGCGATGGCCGACGCGTTGGGCATCCCCGGCCGGTTCTTCCAGGACCACCCGGTCCGCTGGCACCACGACCTGCCGCGGCCGCTGCGCGCCCGGGCGCTCGAACTGGGCGCGGTCGAGGTCGACCGGGTGCAGGTCGTGGCGCTGCTGCGGGCCCGCCGGGCTGCCCTCACAACCGCATAGGGCCACTCGCGTAGGTTCGACGGCGTGCGGATCACGGTCCTCGCCGGCGGCGTCGGCGGCGCGAAGTTCCTGCGCGGCGTGCGTGCCGCCTGCCCCGGCGACGAGATCACCGCGATCGTCAACACCGGCGACGACGTCACGCTGCACGGGCTGCGCATCTGCCCCGACCTCGACTCGGTGATGTACGCGCTGGCCGGCGTGAACGACCGCGAGCGCGGGTGGGGCCGCGAGGGCGAGACGATGCGGATCGCCGGGGAGTTCGCGGCGTACGGGGCGCAGCCGG
>SCQZ01000478.1 GCA_004299665.1 Jatrophihabitans sp. | reverse complement strand
TCCCCCTTCCCGGCACGGTCCTGCTCGATGACCTCGTGCGGTTCTGCGAGCACCCGGTCCGGACCTACGTGCGTGAGCGGCTCGGCCTCGCCCCGGACCAGGACGACCCGTGGTCCGACGACCTGCCCATCGACGTCGACCCGCTCGGCAGGTGGGCGGTCGGGGACTGGGTGCTGCGGCAACGACTGCTGGGCCTGCCCCTCGATCGCGTGCTGGTTGCGGCCCGGGACCGCCCCGAGCTGCCACTGGGGCCGGGCGGTGACCTCGCGCTCGTCGAGATCGTCGCCGGGGTCGAGGCGGTGACTGCTGCCGCGGAGCCGTTCCTCGCGCCCGGTCAGCGTGGAACGGGGCCGCCGCGCGCGGTCCCGGTGTCGGTGGAGTTGGCCTGCGGCACGCGCCTGGCAGGAGCGGTCCCCGGGGTGCGCGGCAGCACGGTGGTGCGGCTGATCTACTCCCGGCTCGGCCCCAAACACCGCATCCGGGCCTTCGTCCATTTGCTGGCACTGTGCGCGGGTGCCGGCGAGGAGCCCGGCGACGACGGCTGGCGCAGCGTGGTGGTGGCCCACACCGAGACGAAGGACGGCCCGGGCGCGGACGTGCTGCAGTTCCCGGCGCTCGACGCCGGGACCGCCGCGCGGGCGCTGGACGGGCTGGTCCGGCTGTACGCCGAGGGGCGCTCCCGGCCGCTGCCGCTGCCGCTGAAGACGTCGTACGCCTACGCGGAACAACGCCTCGCGGGCCGGGAGACCGTGGGCCTGGCCTACGCGGCCAGGCAGTGGCGCGACGGCCGGGAATCGAAGGCCGTCGGCGAGTTCGACGACGTGTTCCACGTACGAGTCTGGGGTCCGGATGCGCCCTTCGAAGTCCTGACGGCCGAGGCCGCCGCCGGCGACCCGCCGCACCGGTTCGGCCAGCTCGCGCTGTGGCTGTGGACCCCGATCCTGCGGGCGGGCCGGTCATGAGCGCGCCGTCCTCGTTCGACATCACCGGCCCGCTGCCGTCGGGCACGACGGTGCTGGAGGCCAGCGCGGGAACCGGCAAGACCCACACCATCGCCGCCCTCGCCACGCGCTACGTCGCGGAGGGGCTGACGACCGCCGACGAGTTGATGATCGTCACCTTCGGGCGGGCCGCCACCTCCGAACTGCGCGACCGGGTCCGGGAACGGTTCGCCACGGCGGCCGTGGCCCTGTCGGACCCGGACCGCGCCCGCGCCGGCGACGACCCGCTGGTGCGGCACCTCGCGGCCGACGGCGACGACGAGGTGGCGCTGCGGTGCCGGCGGCTGCGGGCGGCCGTCGCCCGCTTCGACGCCGCGACGATCTCGACGACCCACGGCTTCTGCGCGCAGATGCTCGCAACGCTCGGCATCGCGGCCGACCTCGACCCGGACGCGACCTTCGTCGACAGCACCGCGGACCTGCGCACCGAGGTCGTCGCTGACTGCTACGTGCGCGAGTTCTGCCTCGAACCGGTGAGCGGGCCCGAGGCCCGGGTGCTCGACGCGCGCTCGGCGCGCAGCGCGGCCCGCGAGGCGTTCGCCGACCCGCACTCCCGGCTCGCCCCGGACGGACCGGCGGGTTCGCGGGCGCTGCTGCGCCGGCGGTTCGGCGATGCCACGCGCGAGGAACTGTCCCGCCGCAAGCGCCGCCTGCGACTGCTCGACTACGACGACCTGCTCACCCGGCTGCGCGATGCCCTGCTGGACCCCGCGACCGGTGCGGCTGCCCAGGAGCGGGTCCGCCGCCGGTACCGGGTCGTCCTCGTCGACGAGTTCCAGGACACCGACCCGGTCCAGTGGCAGATCCTGAGCGCCGCGTTCGCCGGCGAACGGACGCTGGTGCTCATCGGCGACCCGAAGCAGGCGATCTACGCCTTCCGCGGGGGCGACGTCGTCGCGTACCTCGCCGCGACCGAGGCGGCGGGCACCCGCGCCACGCTCCCCACCAACCACCGTGCCGACGCGCCGCTGGTGCGCGCGATCGGGACGCTGTTCGACGGGGCGGCTCTCGGCGACCCACGGATCGCGGTGCACCCGGTCGCGGCGTCCCACCCGGACTCGCGCCTCACCGGCGCGCCGGGCGGCGTGCCGCTGCGGCTGCGGATCATGCCCCGCGTCGTGGCGGACAAGGCTTGGACGGTGGTTCCGGCACGCGCCGCGGTGGTGGCCGACCTGACCGCGGAGATCATCGGGCTGCTCGAGTCCGGCGCGCTGCTGACGTTGGACGGCCGGCCGGTCCGCCCGGTACGGCCGGCGGATGTCGCCGTTCTGGTGCACCGCAACGCCGACGGCGAGGCGGTGCGCGACGCGCTGCTGGCGGCCGGGATCCCGGTGGTGTTCGCCGCGACCAGCAGCGTCTTCGCCTCACGCGCCGCGGCCGACTGGTTGACGCTGCTGCGCGCCCTGGACGGCGCCGACCGTGAGCCCCTCGTCCGGGCCGCGTCGCAGACCTGCTTCGTCGGCTGGGATCTCGCCACACTCGCCGCGGCAGGGGATGCGAACCTGGACACGCTGGGCGACCGGTGCCGCGCGTGGGCAGACCTGCTCTCCCGCGAAGGCGTCGCCTCGCTCTGGGAACACCTCGGCGACGGCATGGGTGTCACCCTGCTCGCGCGGCCGGGTGGCGAGCGGCTGCTGACCGACCTGCGCCATG
>SCQZ01000477.1 GCA_004299665.1 Jatrophihabitans sp. | reverse complement strand
CGGGCCGGCGGGCGGTGCCGCCGCGCCCCCCTATCCCGCCTCCAGCACCTCGAAACTGAGCCCGGCCCGCTGCAGCCGGGCCAGCAGTGCGTCGCCCATCGCGGTGGCGGTCGTGACCTGGCCAGCGACGTGGGGCACCTCGTCGAGGGCCAGGCACAGCGCCGACTCGGCCAGCATCTTGGCCGTCTCGTCGTATCCGGGGTCGCCGCCGCTGACGCGCGTGACCACGCGCCGCCCGCCGCCGGTGCCGACGAAGGTCACCCGGAACCAGCTGCGCGCCCGCCTGCTCGCCGACGGTCCCTGACCCGGGGCGAGGCGTCCGGCCAGCGCCTGCCGCAGCGGCCGGACCTGGGCCGCCCCGACGAGGGCGGCGACGGCGGCGGCGCCCCCGATCACGCTGGTCAGGTGGGCGGCGGACGCGTAGTGGGAGTAACGGAAGTCGGGCCCGTACCGCGGGTCGGCTCGGGCCGAGCGTGCGACCACCGAGCCGTCCAGGGTCGGCAGCGGCACCGCCCAGCCGCCGTCGACCGGGTCCCGATGCGGGCATCCCGGCACCGCCCGCGCCCGCCGCTGCGACGGGTGGGGTTCCTGGGCGCGCCGTTCGCGCGCGGCCGCCGCGTTCTGCCGAGCACGCGAGAAGCCGGTCAGCGCCGACTGGAAGGTACCTCCGGAGAAGGCGGCGGAGGCGCGCACGTAGCCCGACACCCGCAGCGGGACGTCCTCGGGCAGTTGCAGGACGGTGAAGTAGGCGCCGAGGTCGTGCGGGACCGAGTCGAAGCCCGCGGAGTGCACCAGCCGCGCCCCGGTCTCCAGGGCGCGCCGGTGATGGCGCACGTAGGTGGTGTTGACGAACTCCGGCTCGCCGGTGAGGTCGAGGTAGTCGGTCCCGGCATCGGCGCAGGCGGCGACGACGGCCTCGCCGTGCAACACGTACGGGCCGACGGTGGTGGCCACGACCCGCGCCGCACGCACCACCTGCTCGACCGCGGCGCGGTCGGTGACGTCGGCCGTCAGCAGGGGCAGCGTGTCCAGGTCGGGATCGGCCTGCGCCAGCGCCGCACGGACCTCCTCCAGGCGGCGGGTGCTGCGCCCGGCCAGCGCCCACCGCAGTTCGCGCGGCGCGTGGCGTGCCAGGTACTCGGCGGTGAGCCGCCCGGCGAACCCGGTCGCGCCGAACAGGACGATCTCGAACTCTCGCGGCACCCTGCGACCTTAGAACGTTGTTGAATCAGAGTCAATAGTGGGTTTGGCCGACCCCGACCGCGGGTACGGCTACCGGGACGGTCGTGGGCAACCGGCGCCCAGGACCCCTGACGAGAAGGAGCCCTGCCATGCGTATCGGCGCCAGCCTCTTCCTCATCGCCGTCGGCGCGATCCTGAAGTGGGCCGTGTCCGAGCAGGTCAACGGCGTGAACCTCGCCACCGTGGGGATCATCCTCATGGTCGTCGGAGCGATCGGCCTGGTGATGACGTTGATCGTGATATCGACCCGTCGCCGCACCGAGATCGTCCGTCACGACGTCGACGGACGGCACGGGACGACCTATGTGCGCCCCAGTGAACCCCTCGACGGGCCGTACTGACGCTCGGCGCGGGAGACGGGCCCGACGGTTGCCGCCGTGGCACGACGGCGTGCGGCGACCGCCGCGCTCGCACCGAGGAACACCAGGCCGAACACGACGAACGGCGCCGAGCGCGCCTGGTCGATCGCGCTCATGTGCAGGTTCGCCTGCGGGTCGGACTTGAAGAACCAGAACGTGTAACTCGCGAAGGTCACCAGGTACCCGGCGGTCGCTATCCGGGCGCCGCGGGTGCCGGAACGGACCGCCGCCACGAGTGCGACGGCGATCGGCACGCACCAGACCCAGTGGTGCGACCACGACACCGGACTCACCAGCAGCCCGGTGATCGACGCGGCGCAGACACCCGCGGGTTCGCCCAGGCTCCGGTACGCGACCACGCCGGCCGCGAGACCGGCCACGACCACGACGGCGGTGAGCAGCAGGCCGAGCGTGCCGGGATCCATCCGTCCGAGCGCGCGGGCCAGCACCCCGCGCAGCGACTGGTTCTCCGGGCTGGCGACATTGCCCACCCGGTCGGTCCGGAACACCAGGTCCGTCCAGAACCGCCAGGTCTCCGCCGGGCGCACCGCGGCCGACACCAGGGTCGCGGCCAGCGCGGTGCCCACCGCCGTCGCGGCCGCGCGCCACCGGCGCGTCAGCAGCAGGTAGACGATGAGCAACCCGGGCGTGACCTTGATCGCCGCGGCCAGCCCGATCCCGATGCCACCGCGGCGGGCGCCCACCGGCGCGGTGAGATCCCACAGCACCAGCACGAGCAACGCCAGGTTGATCTGCCCGTAGTGCAACGTGAGGTAGACCGGTTCCACCCAGATGAGGGCCGCGGAGATCAGCGGCACGGACTCGGCGGGCAGCCGCTCCGGTCCGAGCAGGCGTCGCGTCAGTGCGACGGCGGCGACGATCAGCGCCAGGTTGGCCAGGCCTGCGGCCAGGTAGCAGACCGTGAGGGGTACGGCCGTCAGGGGGACGAACAGCATCGTGGCGAACGGCGGGTAGGTGCCCTTCAGGTCGAAGGGCGCGCCGATGTTCCCGTACAGCGCGAGCCCGTGGCGCAGGGCATCGCCCTCGGAGCGGTAGACCGCCAGGTCGAGCATGGCGGGGTGGTTGACGAAGTGCAGCACCATCCACAGCGCGGCGCATCCGGCCCAGATGGACCAGGCGGCGCGGGGGCGGCGGATCGTGGCCAGCAGCGAGGCCCCCGCGGCGTGCCGGTCGTGGCGGCGTGCGTGACCGGCCAGGGTCAGGTTCGCCACCGGACCAGTGTCGCACGCGGAGGCGCGCCCGCCCCGGACGTCGCGGGCCGGTGATCGGCGCACGGTCGCGGTGCGGGCGCGGTGCGGTCGCGGCAGCCCGCACCCAGCCGCGCCCGGCCGCACCGATCGTGATCAAGACGCGCGCAGCCCCGGAACGCCGCGGCCCCGGGCGAGTTGATCACGGGGGGATAATCCGGGCATGCGATGGGGTCGGCGGCAGGTGATCGCGTGACCAACCGACTGGCGGGCGCGACGAGCCCCTACCTGCTGCAGCACAAGGACAATCCGGTCGACTGGTGGGAATGGGGCGAAGAGGCGTTCGCCGAAGCGCGGCGCCGCGACGTGCCGATCTTCCTCTCCGTCGGCTACGCACGGCTACGGCACGACCCTGGGGCGCACCGGCAGAATCAAGCCCGGAAGGGAGCGGCCAGTGGCAGAACAAGATCGATACATGTCGGTCTCGCGTGCCTATGGACAGCGCTTCGACTACGTGTACAGCCTCCACGTCTTCCAAAAGTTGCGGGCGCTGGACCTGAACCTGGTCGAGTTCGAGCAGGTGCTCGGCGACGGTGAGGTCATCGCTGAGCTGGTGGAGGGCGAAGGACTGACCAGGGAGCTGATCCTGCTCGTAGACTGGGTGCGACCTCTGCACCTGGTGATCGCGGTTGACTCCGGGCGGCGGGAGGAGCGGTTGGTCACC
>SCQZ01000476.1 GCA_004299665.1 Jatrophihabitans sp. | reverse complement strand
GCCTCGAGGATGTCCGCGGCGCGCTCGTCCTCGAGCGACTGCAGCAGCGACACCTGGTCGTCCTCGGGGAGTTCCTGCAGCACATCGGCGAGCCGCTCGTCGTCGAGGGCGTTGGCGATCTCGAGGCGGCGCTTGTCCGGCATGTCCTGCAGCGCGCTCGCGACGTCGGCCGGTCGCAGGTCCGACAGCATGGACACGAGCGCGTCGGTGCCCTGCGCCGGCTCGGTGAGGCCGATCCCGGTCACCTCGTTCCACGCGACCTGCGAGAGCTGACCGCGGCGCCGGGGGAGCCGGCCGCCGGCGCGGACCGCGAGACGGGTGATCTCCCAGTCCCGGACCCGGTTCTGCTCCATCCCGACGTCGACGACGGTGGCCGTCTCGCCGCTGTCGCGCACGGTGACGCTGCGGTCGAGCAGTTCGGCGAGCACCAGCAGCTCATGCGTCCGGCGCTCGAACCGCTTCATGTTGACCGTCCCGGACGACAGCACGATGGCGTCGGGCTCGAGACTGGTCAGGCGCCCCATCGGCACGAAGATCCGGTGCCGGTGCTGCATCTCGACCACCACGCCGACCACCCGCGGCGGGCGCCCGACGCGCAACGTGGTGACGGCGTCCCGGAACCGGCCGAGCTGGTCGCCGCTGGGGTCGAAGACGCCCACGCCGGACAGCCGGGCGACGAAGACGCGGCTCCAGCTCACCTGCCGAAGGCTAGTCGGTCCCGGGTGCCCGGACCCGCGCCTACGCCGGTCTGCGCCGCTCGTGTCCCGTCGCGGATGGCGGCCCGGTGCGAGTCAGCTCACGCCACATCGCCGGGCCCGCGGCCGCGACGTCGGGGATAATTCGCGAAACCCCCTTGGAGGACCCATGCCGCGCCTTGCGCAGACCGCCGGACTCACCGACATCCAGCAGGAGATCCTGCGCACGGTGCGGGACTTCGTGGACAAGGAGATCATCCCCCACGCCCAGGAACTCGAGCACGCCGACGAGTTCCCGGAGAAGATCGTCGACGGGATGCGCGAGATGGGGCTGTTCGGCCTCACGATCGCCGAGGAGTTCGGCGGGCTGGGGGAGTCGCTGCTCACCTACGCGCTGGTGGTGGAGCAGATCGCGCGTGGCTGGATGTCGATCTCCGGCGTGATCAACACCCACTTCATCGTCGCCTACATGATCATGCAGCACGGTACCGAGGAGCAGAAGCGGCGGCTGCTGCCCAAGATGGCGACCGGCGAGATCCGCGGCGCCTTCTCGATGAGCGAACCCGAGTGCGGCTCGGACGTGTCGGCCATCAAGTCGCGCGCCACGGCCGAGGGTGATCACTTCGTGCTCGATGGGCAGAAGATGTGGCTCACGAACGGGGCCCGGGCCGGCGTCGTCGCGACGCTGGTGAAGGACGACCTCGGCGCCGACTCGGTCTACAAGAACATGACCACCTTCCTGGTCGAGAAGGAACCCGGGTTCGGGCAGACCCGCCCCGGCCTCACCATCCCCGGCAAGATCGACAAGATGGGCTACAAGGGTGTCGAGACCACCGAGATGGTGCTGGACGGCGTCGCGATCGGCGCCGACGCGATCCTCGGTGGCGAGGCGGGCCGCGGCCGCGGCTTCTACCAGATGATGGACGGCGTCGAGGTCGGCCGCGTCAACGTGGCCGCCCGCGCCTGCGGCATCTCGATCCGCGCCTTCGAACTCGCGATCGCGTACGCCCAGCAGCGCCGGACGTTCGGCAAGCAGATCGCCGACCACCAGGCCGTCGCCTTCAAACTCGCCGAGATGGCGACCAAGGTCGAGGCGGCGCACCTGATGATGGTCAACGCGGCGCGCCTGAAGGACGCCGGCGAGCGCAACGACGTCGAGGCCGGCATGGCCAAGTACCTGGCGAGCGAGTACTGCGCCGAGGTGACGCAGGAGGCGTTCCGGATCCACGGCGGATACGGGTACTCCAAGGAGTACGAGATCGAGCGGCTGATGCGCGAGGCGCCGTTCCTGCTGATCGGCGAGGGAACCTCGGAGATCCAGAAGACCATCATCAGCCGGGGGCTGCTGAGGGAGTACCGCGCAGCGCAGTGACCAAGCCCGCCAGGCCCCTGGCGGTTAGTTCGGCTAACTATATATAGTCGAGGTCGATGGCCTCCCACACGCTCACCGGGCTCCGTTCGCTGCGACCGGACAAGGACCACCCGCACTACAGGTGGGTGGCGCTGTCGAACACCACGCTCGGCGTCTTCATGGCGACGATCAACTCCTCGATCGTCATCATCGCCCTGCCCGCGATCTTCCGCGGGATCAAGCTGAATCCCCTCGAGCCGGGAAACATCAGCTACCTGCTGTGGATCCTCATGGGATTCCTCGTCGTGACCGCCGTCCTGCTCGTCACCCTGGGACGGCTCGGGGACATCTACGGCAGGGTCCGGATCTACAACGCCGGCTTCGTGGTCTTCACCGCCGGTTCGATCGCCCTGGCGTTGGACCCGTTCGCGGGCGGCCGCGGCGCGCTGTGGCTGATCGTGTGGCGCCTGGTCCAGGGCGTCGGCGGCGCGATGCTGTTCGCGAACTCGACCGCCATCCTCACCGACGCCTTCCCGGCCGACCGCCGCGGCTTCGCGATGGGGATCAACCAGGTCGCGGCCCTCGCCGGGTCGTTCATCGGCCTCATCGCCGGCGGGCTGCTCGCCGAGGTCGACTGGCGGCTGGTGTTCTTCGTCTCGGTGCCCTTCGGAGTGCTCGGCACGCTGTGGTCCTACCGCAGCCTGGTCGAGGTCGGCGCGCGCACCACGGCCGCGATCGACTGGTGGGGGAACCTGCTGTTCGGGGTCGGCCTCACCGCGGTCCTCGTGGCGATCACCTACGGCATCCAGCCGTACGGCAGCGACACCATGGGCTGGGCGAGCCCGTGGGTGCTGACCGGGCTGATCGGCGGGGGCGTGCTGCTCGCCGCGTTCTGCTACGTCGAGACACGGGTGCCGCAGCCGATGTTCGCGATGCCGCTGTTCCGGATCCGGGCCTTCTGGGCCGGGAACCTGGCGGGCCTGCTCGCGAGCGTCGCGCGCGGCGGCATGCAGTTCATGCTGATCATCTGGCTGCAGGGCATCTGGCTGCCGTTGCACGGCTACCGGTTCGAGGACACGCCGCTGTGGGCGGGCATCTACCTCGTCCCGCTGACGATCGCCTTCCTGGTCGCGGGGCCGGTCTCGGGCGCGCTGTCCGACCGGTTCGGCGCGCGGACGTTCGCCACGGGAGGGCTGCTGCTCGTCGCGGCGAGCTTCCTGGGGTTCGTCATGCTGCCGACGGACTTCAGCTACTGGCAGTTCGCCGGGCTGCTCGTGCTCAACGGCATCGGCTCCGGGCTGTTCTCCGCCCCGAACACGACGGCGATCATGAACAGCGTCCCCGCGCGCACCCGCGGCGTGGCGTCCGGGATGCGCGGCACGTTCCAGAACTCCGGGTTCTCGCTGTCGATCGGGGTCTTCTTCTCGCTGATGATCGCCGGCCTTGCCTCGACGCTGCCCTCGGTGCTCAGGTCCGGCCTGCTCGCGCACCACGTCCCCGCGGCGGCGGCTACCGCGATCGCGAACGCCCCGCCCGTCGGGAGCCTGTTCGCCGCCTTCCTGGGATACAACCCGGTCAAGACCGTCCTCGGACCGCACGTGCTGGCCGCCCTCCCGGCGCCGGACCGCGCGGTGCTGTCGGGACGCGAGTTCTTCCCGCACCTGATCGCCGGGCCGTTCCACCACGGGCTGGTGATCGCCTTCGGCATGGCGATCGTCATGTCGGTGATCGCCGCGGCGGCCTCGCTGGTGCGCGGCGGGCGCTACATCCACGAGGAGGAGGCGCCGCCGGTCGCGCAGCAGCGCGCGGCCTGAGCCGCGCGGCGGCGGTAGCGTCGCTTGTGTCGGGCGCCGCGCGCGCCGGCGCCACATCCGAGGGAGAAGCGGTGGACGAGGCCGACCTGCTCGCGGGGCTGCGGGCGCGCGCGGCCTCCTACCCGACGCGCTGGCCCGTCCGGCGCGTCGGGTACGGCCCGATCGAGGACCAGTTCGGGTATCTGCGGGCGCCGGCACCGGGAGCGGCGGCGGTGCCCGTGGTCGTGCTGGTACACGGCGGGTACTGGCGCGCCCGGTGGCGGCTGGACCTCATGGAGGCGCTGGCCTGCGAGTTCGAGCAGCGTTCCGTCGCCACCTGGAACATCGAGTACCGCCGCGCCGAGGACTTCGGCTGGGACGCGATGACGGCCGACGTCGGTGCGGCGGTGGCCGCGCTGGTGCGCCTGGCGGGAACCGCCCCGCTCGACCTCGAACGAGTCGTGCTCCTCGGCCATTCGGCCGGGGCGCAACTGGCGCTTCGGGCAGCGGCCGACCTCGTCGCCACCGGCATGTGGCCACGGCCGGCACTGGTGGTCTCGCTCGCGGGCGTCGTGGACCTGGTCGGCGCGCAACTGCGCGACCTGGGCAACGGTGCCGCCCGCGCCGCCCTGGGCGGGACGGCGCAACAGCAGCCGGACCGCTACGCCCGCTCCTCGCCGCTGGCCCGGCTCCCGCTCGGCGTGCCGCAACTGGTCGTCACGGCCGATGCCGACGATCCCGACCTGAACGACCTGCACCGCGCCTACGCGGCCGCCGCCCGCGCGGCCGGAGACGAGGTCGTGTCGATCGAGGGGCCGGGGGGCCATTTCGCCGTCATCGACCCGGCGAGCGAGATCTGCGGCCGCTGTATTTCCGATGCGCTAGGTTTTATATCCCACCGATCCGTGCGAGGAGGGCTCGAGCAGCCATGACCAACTTCCGTGAGATCGAGGAGAGCGTCACCACGGACCTGTCGGGTCGGATGACGTATGCGGGGTACCTGGACCTGGAGACGTTGCTGAGTGCGCAGCGGCCGGTGTCCGACCACCACGACGAGATGCTGTTCATCATCCAGCACCACGTCTCGGAGCTGTGGCTCAAGCTGATCATCCACGAGCTGCGTTCCGCGATGAGGCTGATCCGTGCCGACGACCTGCCGCCGGCACTCAAGCGGCTGGCGCGGGTCAAGCACGTGCAGAAGCAGTTGCTGGAGCAGTGGTCGGTGCTGGCGACCCTGACCCCGATCGAGTACGCGCAGTTCCGCGACCGGCTCGGGTCGGCGTCGGGGTTCCAGTCGCTGCAGTACCGCACGGTGGAGTTCCTGCTCGGCAACAAGAACGCCGGGATGCTCAACGTCTTCGGCTACGACCCGCAGGCGCAGGCGCAGCTGGCCGCGGACCTGAACGCCCCGAGCCTGTACGACGAGTTCTTGCGGTACCTGTCCCGGCACGGCTTCGCGGTGCCCGCCGACCGGGTGGAGCGGGACTGGTCCCAGCCGTACCACGCCTCGCCGGCGGTCGAGGAGGTGTTCCGGCAGGTCTACGCCGACCCCGAGCACCACTGGGAGGCGTACGAGACCAGCGAGGAGTTCGTCGACGTCGAGGACCTGTTCCAGCAGTGGCGCTTCCGGCACATGAAGACCGTGGAGCGGATCATCGGCTTGAAGCGGGGTACCGGCGGCTCCTCCGGTGTCGCGTTCCTGCGCCGCGCGCTGGACCTGACCTTCTTCCCGGAACTGCTCAGCGTCCGCACCGCCATCGGCGCGTCCGCGCACTCGTAGCTCACACCCGCCGCGCCGGTCGACCGCGTCGCCCGTGGCCGGCCGGCTTGCCCGGGCTGGCTGTGCCGCCGTGGGTGCTTGGGCGCCGGGGCCGCGCTGGGTGGGGTGATCATCTCGCTGTGGGCTGCGGTGGGGCGGGGGTGGGGGCGGGTTGATCAGCGGGTGAGGGTG
>SCQZ01000475.1 GCA_004299665.1 Jatrophihabitans sp. | reverse complement strand
TCCGGCCGGTGAAGGCGGGGCTGCGCCAGGCCACCAGGTCGTGGGGTGCGGTGATCCGCGGTGCGGGCGCGATCGTGCGCTGCAGCGCGGGCAGGTAGGCCCAGCCCGCCTCGCGCGGTGGCGCCTGCTCCCGGGCCGGTGCCGGCGGCACCGCACCCGGGCGCGACCCGGCCCGCTGCAGCCATCCCACGGTTCAGCGCTCCTCGGTCACCCGGACGTTGATGTTGGCGATCTCCTGGACGTAGCGACGACGCTGCCCGTGCTCCAGGTCGAGGATGTCGTCGAGCCGCCAGTGGAAGTGGTAGGCGACGTACGCGACCTCCTCGTAGAGCCGTCCGGTCGCGTACGTCACGATTCCCCCAGGCGCCCACCCGCGAGGTCGATCGTGAAGCGGTGCTGGCACTGCGGGCAGCTCACCGCGGCACGGGTGTGACCCTCGGCGTTGATGCGGCGGTAGAAGTCCTGCAGGAAGGCGACGTCCGAGGCGAACATGTTCTCGATGACGTTCGAGTCGACGCGCGCCAGCGTGCCCAGCGACGTGATCACCCGGCTGAGCAGGACGACGGTGGTGAACGCGGCGTTCTCCTGCACCCGCGCGTCGTAGAGCGGCAGCAGCTCGTCGCGCGCGGTGGCCAGGCGCATCGTGCCGTGCCGGTGCGTCACGCCCTCGGCGTCGACGAACCCCCGCGGCAGTTCGAAGTCGAACTCCGTGCGCAGCGCGACCCGCTCGGCCCCGTCCCGCCCCGTCACCGGATCGGTGGCCGGCGCTGCCGGCTCGGCCAGGCCGGTGCCGCCTCCGCGCGCGCGCAACATCACGCGGCCTCTACCGCGTCGTAGCAGACGACGAACTTCTCGGTCGCGGGCTCGGTGGAACCCGCCTTGAGCGCGCTGATCTCGACGCTCTTCACCCAGCAGTTGTTGAAGTTGTACGACTTGATGGGCGCGCCGGTGTAGTCCATGACCGTGACCTCGGCCGTCTTGCGCGACGGGCCGAGCTGGCCCTGGAAGACGTTCTTGAGCCAGTCGGTGATGGTCTTGCTGTCGGTGAGGCCGCGCGTCACGGTGAACTCGCCGGCCTTCTGCCGCCCCATGACCTGCCGGATGACGTACTTGCCCTCGGCGGTCTGCTGCTTGTACTCGAGCTTGTCGACCTCGAGCTTGATCCCGGAGACCTCGATGACCTCAGGGATCTGCACGCCGTCGATCTTCACGGTGAACCCGTAACCGGCGGCGATGTCCATGGCGTCGAGCGGCATGGGGACTCCTATTCCGAGACGAGGCTGGTCCCGCCCGAGAACTGGGCGAGCTGGAAGATGACGAACTCGGCGGGCTTCACCGGCGCGACGCCGATCTGGCAGACGACCTGGCCCGCGTCGATTCCTTCGGAGGGGTTCGTCTCGCCGTCGCACTTGACGTAGAAGGCCTCGTCCGGGGTGAGGCCGAACAGGGCTCCCTTGCGCCATTCGTTGACGAGGAACGCCGCGATCGTCCGGCGGATGCGGGCCCACAGCGCGTAGTCGTTGGGTTCGAAGACGACCCACTGCGTGCCGGTGAGGATCGACTCCTCCAGGTAGTTGAACAGGCGCCGCACGTTCAGGTAGCGCCACGCCGGGTCACTGGAGAGCGTGCGCGCACCCCACACCCGCACCCCGCGGCCCGGGAAGGTGCGGATGCAGTTGATCCCGACCGGGTTGAGCAGGTCGTGCTCGGCCTTGGTGATCTGCGTCTGCAAGGTGATCGCCCCGCGCACGACCTCGTTCGCGGGCGCCTTGTGCACGCCGCGGGTGTCGTCGTTGCGCGCCCAGATGCCGGCCATGTGACCCGACGGCGGGACGAACTTGTTGGTGCCGGTGACCGGGTCGAACACCTTCACCCACGGCCAGTACAAGGTGGCGTACTTCGAGTCGTAGCCGGCGCCGTCGACCCGCCACTCCTTGATCTGCTGCGGGGACAGCCCCGGGGGCGGGTCGAGGATCGCCATCCGGTCGCCCATCAGTTCGCAGTGGGCGATGACGCCCAGTTGGACGGCCTGCACCGTCTCCAGGTCGATGGCGCCCTTCTCGTACGCGGCCATCAGGTCCGGGACGGCCACCATGGTGACCTCGTCCACCGCCTCCAGGCCGCTGAAGCCGGTGCGGTCCGCGGCGTCCCCGACGTAGTCGTCGGCGCTGAGCCGGTCGGTCGACGGCGGCTCCGGTGCGGGCGGCGGCACCTCCAGGTTGGTGGTTCCGCGCATCGGCTTGGCGAGCGCGCTGCCGGAGGCGGTCTCCTCGAGGTTGATCAGCTTGGACGTCTCGTTGACCTTCGTGACGACGTTGTCCGGCCCCTTGCGCGCCGAGACGCGGTCGAAGGTCTCGCTCGGCTTGCCGTCGACGTTGACGACGAGCTTGAACATGTCCTCGCCGGGATCCTCGCCGCCCGCCTCGGCGATCTCGACGGAGATGGCCTTGGACCTGGGCGCCGCCGCGAGCGCGGTCACCCGGTAGCCCGCCAGGGCGGCCTCGGCCGGGGCCGCGATCGCCTTGGGCGCGCCCTTGCCGTTGGCGTGGCCGCTGCCGATGCGCACGACGAAGCAGTTGCCGCCGCCGTTGAGGAAGTATCCGTACACGGCGTGCGCGAGGTAGGTGTCCGGCACGAAGCCGCCGAACGTCTCGGTGAACTGGGTCCAGTTCGACACCAGCGTGGGTGCGTTCACCGGGCCCCTCTCGGCCAGCCCCACGAAGGCGGCGACGGCCGTGCCGACACCCTCGATCGGGCGGCTGCCCGCCTCCACCTCTTCGACATAGACACCCGGGGACAGGTACGTCGGCATGCTGCCTCCTCCAACGCGGTGCGCGACGATGTCACATCAGCGCCAGCTTCGATCTTCGGTGGCCGTCGTGGGACGGTTGGACGGACGCCAAGTCGGGACGCGGTGACTGCCCGAACGGGCGGGTGCCGCGCGCGGCCGGACGGCCCGCTCAGGGGAGCGGCACGTCCGGGCCGCCGGCCGGTGGCTCCGGCGGGGGCGCCGCGTCCACGCCGGCCGACCCGGGTCCGCCTCCGGCGGCGCCGAGCGTCGCCGCGCGGCGCCGCAGGCCCGCGGCGAGTTCGTCGATCTGGTCGAACACGCCGGGGACGGAGGCCCACAGGTCGCGCAGGTCCTGCACCGTGACCCGGGGCGCGCCGGTGAGCTCGGAGAAGCCGCCGATGAGCAGGTTGATGGCGTCCTCGGCGCCGCCGCAGTGTGCGAGCCCGGCCTCGAACGAGGCCAGTCGGCCGTGCAGGTTGCCGGTCTGCTCGGTCGCGACCCGCGCCGCGGTGGCCAGGAACTCGCCGGCCTCGTCGGCATGCGCGCGCACCGACTGCAACGGGGAGA
>SCQZ01000474.1 GCA_004299665.1 Jatrophihabitans sp. | reverse complement strand
CCACAAGCCGGCCGCCGTCGCCGGTGCGCTGCAGGCGCTGCGGCCACTCACCCGCGGGCGGCTTGTGGCTGTAGTCGACGATCGCGAGGTACGGCTGGCCGGCGTCGACGCGCTCCATGCGCCCGGGGACGGCGGCGCCGGCGATCGCCGGCGCCGCCACCTCCGGCGCGACGTCCACCGCGTGCAACACGGCCAGGGCGAGCAGCGCGTTGGCGACGTTGTACCTGCCGGGCACCGCGCACCCGGCCGCGAGGGTGCCGCCGGGCCAGGTGACCGTGAAGTGCGTCGCGCCGCTGCCGTCGACGCGTACGTCGGTGGCCCGCCAGTCCGCGGGCGCGTCCGGTCCGGTCCCGACCGTCACGACGGGACCGCGCGCCGCGGCGATCTCGGCCATCCGGCGGCCCCAGTCGTCGTCGACGACGACGGCGGCCCGGGCGGCGCGTCCGTCGAACAGTCGTGCCTTCGCCGCGAAGTAGTCCTCCATGTCGGCGTGGAAGTCGAGATGGTCCTGGGACAGGTTGGTGAAGCCCGCGACCGCGAACTCGATCCCCTCGGCGCGTCCCAGGGCGAGCGCGTGGCTGGACACCTCCATGGCCACGTCCGTGACGGCGCGCTCGGCCATCACCGCGAGCAGTGCCTGCAACTGCGGCGCCTCGGGCGTCGTGAACCCGGTGTTGACCTGGTCGTCCCCGATCATGGTCCCGACGGTGCCGACCAGTCCCGGGTGCCGGCCGGCCGCGAGCAGTCCGGCACGCATGAGGAACGTGGTCGTGGTCTTGCCACTGGTACCCGTGACACCCAGCACGCGCAGCCGTGACGAGGGCCGGCCGTAAACGGCGGCCGCCACCGGGCCCACCGCGGCCCGCACGTCCGTGACGACCAGCGCGGCGACCCGCGGCGGGAGCATGAGCGCGCCCGGAGCGTCGGTCATCACGGCGATCGCGCCCGCGGCCAGCGCCTCGGCCGCGAAGCGGGCGCCGTGCACGTGCGCACCGGGTGCCGCCACGAACAGGTCGCCCGGTCGCGTGCCGTCGCTCGCCACGGTGACGCCGGTGACCGACACCTGCGGGCGGCCGGTCCGCCCGCCGGTCAGGCCGGCGAGGGACCCGAGGGTCGTCGGGGACACCTGGCTCGGCCGGGACAGCACGTCAGCACACGGTACTGGGTGAGTCCCGGCGGGTGACGGCGTCGCACACCTGAAGCGGCACGTGCGTCGAGAGCGAGCCCGTCGGCGGGATGCGCGCGTGCTGCACCTCGTAGGTCGCGATCTCGTGGAACAGCGGGGCCGCCACGTCGCCGCCCTCGAGACCGTGCGCGGGGTTGTCGACCATGATCGCGACGACGAACTGGGGGTCGTCCGCCGGGACGATGCCGGCGAAGGTGTCCCAGTTCATCGTGCTCGAGTACCGGCCACCGTGGTTGGGGTCCGGCTGCTGCGCGGTGCCGGTCTTGCCCGCCACCCGGTATCCGGGGATCGCGGCCTTGACGCCGGTCCCGCCGGGCAGGGTCACCGACTCGAGCATGGTCTTGACCGTCTGCGCCGTCTGCGGCGTGACGACCCGGATCCCGTCCGGGCGGGCCGAGGGTTCGGTGGTCCCCCCGGCAGGCGTGATCGACTTGACGATGCGCGGGGGCACCCGCACGCCACCGTTGGCGATCGTCTGATAGATCGAGGCAAGTTGCAGCACGGTCATGCTCTCGCCCTGCCCGAACGGCAGGTTCGCGAAGGTCGATGCCGACCAGGTCGACAGCGGCGGCAGGTAGCCCGAACTCTCGCCCGGAAGGTCGATGCCGGTCCTGGTCCCCACGCCGAAGCGCTGCTCGAACTCGTACCAGCGCTGCTCACCGATCCGCTGGGCGATCAGCAAGGTCCCGACGTTCGACGACTCGGCCAGGACGCCGGTGGCGGTGAACTGCTCGGTGGGGTGCCACCACGCGTCGCTGATAGTGACGCCGCCCATCTCGATACTGTTCGGGACGGAGATCACCGTCTGGGGGGTGATCACCCCGAGTTGCAGGGCGGCGGCGAAGGTGATCGCCTTCTGCACCGAACCCGGCTCGAACGCCGACATGACGGGCGGGTCGATGGGCACGTTCGGGCTGATCGTGTTCGGGTTCGACGCGTCGAACGTGCCGGACGCGGCCAGCGCCAGCACCTGCCCGGAGCGGGCGTCCAGGATCGCGGCCTGGGCGTCGCGGGCGCCGGACTCGG
>SCQZ01000473.1 GCA_004299665.1 Jatrophihabitans sp. | reverse complement strand
GGCAGGCGGGTGACGCTGCGACACACGATGTCGCAGCGTCACCCGGCGCCTGATCGTGCCCGTCACCCGGAAGGAACGGCCCATGCCGCAGGACGAGCGCCATTCGGACGCGACGCTCGCGCTGATGGTGCGCAACTTCGGCAACATCGGGGGCGAGCAGGTGCGGCACGTGGCCGCGCGCGAGGTGCCGGCGCCGCACCCGCCGCTGGTCGTCGAGGTCGCGCCGCACACCTGGATGATCCAGCCCGGGATGGCGAACGTCGGGCTGTTCGAGACCGAGGACGGGCTGCTGCTCGTGGACGCGGGCTCGGCCGGCGACGGGCCCGCGCTGCGCGACGCGGTGCGCCGGTGCAGCGACAAGCCGCTGCGCTACGTGGTGTTCACGCACGCGCACTCCGACCACGCCTACGGGTTGTGGTCCCTGCTCGACGCGGGCGAGCGGCCGACCGTCGTCGCCCACGAGAACATCCTGGGCCACTACGCCCGCTACGCGAAGACGGCCGGCCTGAACGCCGTGATCAACGGCCAGCTGCCGGGCGCCAACGGCCGCGCCTGGCCCAGCGCGCCGGAGGACTTCGTCGTCCCCGACGTCACCTTCCGCGACAGCATCGAACTGCGCCTCGGCGGCGAGCGGTTCGTGGTGCGCCACGCCAAGGGCGAGACCGACGACGCCGCCTGGGTGTGGGCCCCCGGGCGCCGGGTCCTTGCCGCGGGCGACCTGGTCGTCGGGTACCTGCCCAACGCCGGCAACCCGCGCAAGGTGCAGCGCTACGCCGAGGAGTGGGCCGACGCCGCCGAGCAGATGGCAGCCCTGGAGCCGGAGTGCGTCATCACCGGGCACGGCGCGGTCGTGCACGGCGCCGAGGCGATCCGCGACGAACTGCTCACCATGGCCGCCTACCTGCGCCACATCGTGCGCCACACGCTGGACGGGCTCAACGCCGGACTGCTGCCGGAGGCGATCGTGGAGTCGCTGCGGATCCCCGCGCACCTGGCGGGGCACCCGCGGCTGCAGCCCAACTACGACCGGCCCGAGTTCATCTGCCGCAATGTGATCCGCCGCTACGGCGGCTGGTGGGACGGCCGGCCGGCGAACCTGCTGCCGGCACCGGCGGCCGCACAGGCGCGCGAGGTCGCCGAGTTGGCCGGCGGCGTCGGCGCCGTGGTGGACCGCGCGTACGCGGTGGCCGGCCACGACCTGCGGCTGGCCTGCCACCTGGCCGAGTGGGCGTTCCTGGCGGACCCGGACGACGAGAGCGCGCGGGAGTGCTACGCGAGCGTCTTCGAGCGCCGGGGCGGCACCGAGCCGTCGCTGATGGTCAAGGTCGCCTTCTCCGAACCGCGCCGGCAGGTCCGGGCCCGCTGACCGGGACCATCCGCCGGGGCGAAACTGGAATTGATACTAGCGTGCCCCGTGTTGGGGCCGCGGCACCGTGCCGCGTCCGTCCGGGCTACCCGAGGGGACAAGACCGTGCAGCGAGCGACCTGGAAGGTGGGGGGCGCGGTTCTCGCCCTCCTGATGGCCGTGTCGGCCTGCAGCAGCGGGGGCCGCGGCTCCGGTGCCGCGCCGAACGGGCCGGCGACGAGCGCCTCGAGCGGGTCGGGGACGTCCGCGGCGACCACGTTCGGGACGCTCGCCTCGCCCTGCGGCAAGGGGAGCGCCACCGGCGCCACCGAGCAGGGCGTCACCGACAGCGCCATCACGATCGGGTACGGCGACGACCGCGGCGCGGCCCAGGCGCCGGGGCTGAACCAGGAGATCGGCGACGCCGTGAAGGCGATGATCAAGTGGTGCAACGACCAGGGCGGTATCAACGGCCGGCAGCTCGTCGGTGACTTCTACGACGCCGCGCTGACCAACATCGGCCCGGTGATCCAGAGCGCCTGCAAGAAGGACTTCATGCTCGTCGGCGAGGGCTGGGCGTCGGACGAGGCGATCGAGCAGCAGCGCGTCGAGTGCAACCTGGCGGCGGTGCCGACCTACGCCATCGGCCCGGACTTCGCGAACGGCCCGATGATGTACCAGGCGATGCCGCTGCCGGACGACCAGCAGCCGGCGTCGGGGCTGTTCCAGATGGCCCAGCTGTTCCCGGACACCAAGAGCGCATTCGGCATCTTCGGCAACAACCTGCCCTCGAACCAGGTGGCCGACGCCAAGATCAGGGCTGCGGCCACCGCGGCGGGCTTCACCGTCGTCGACTGCGGGCAGCCGACCAACTACCAGGGCGAGCCGAACTACACGCCGTTCGCGGAGAAGTTCAAGCAGTGCGGCGCGAAGATCGTCTACCTGACGACGCCGGGGCCGCAGACGAACAACTTCATCACCGCGATGGCCCAACTGGGCGTGACGCCGAAGTACATCATGCAGGCCAACGGCTACTCCGACGCCTTCGCGGCGTGGAACACGGCCGGATACGGCAACAACGTCTACGTGCAGAGCGCCTTCGAGCCGATGACCGACACCGCGAACCCGGCCGTCAAGGCCTACGAGGACGCGGTGGCCGCGACCGGCGGCAAGACCGCGCCGCTCGGCATGCAAGCGGCGTCGTCGTTCCTGCTGTGGGCCACCGCGGCGAAGGCGTGCGGGAGCACGCTGACCCGGCAGTGCGTCATCAACAAGCTCGCGGCGGTGCACGACTGGACCGGCGGCGGCATCCAGGCACGGACCGACCCCGGCGCGAACACGGCCGCGAGTTGCGGCCTGCTGCTCAAGCTGGACGGCACCGCGTTCGTGCAGGCCTACCCGCAGCAGACCGGGCAGTTCGAGTGCAACCCCGAGTACGCGGTCAAGCTGCCGCAGTCGGTCTGGTTCGCCACGCTGAACGCGGACCGGGTCGCGACGAAGTTCCTGACGCCGAACGTCATCAAGCCGCAGGGCTGACGGGCGGCGACGCCCACGGGGCCGGCGGTGCGCAGTGGTCCGCGCCGCCGGCCCCGTGGCGTTCCGGGGACGGGCGGCATGAACTTCTTCGCCCGCACCCCTTGCCAAAACTGAAATGAATACTAGTCTGTGTCCATGCGCGACGAACCAGTCGGGTCATGACGATCTTCTTCACCTACACGGTGCTCGGGCTGGTGCTCGGCGCCGTGTACGGCATCGCGGCATCCGGGCTGGTGCTCACCTACAACACCTCCGGCGTGTTCAACTTCGCGCACGGCGCCGAGGCGATGCTGGGCGCCTTCGTCTACTGGCAGTTGCGTTTCGGCTGGCACTGGCCGGCGCCGGTCGCGCTGGTCGTCACCCTGGGCCTCGTCGCGCCGCTGATGGGCGCCCTGCTCTACCTGCTGGTGATCCGGGGGCTGCGGAACACCGCCGAGGTCACCAAGATCGTCGTCACGGTGGCGATCATGCTGGGCATGGTGGCGCTGTCGCAGTGGCTGTGGAACCCGAACCAGCCGCACACCGTGGACCAGTTCTTCGGCTACGCGAGTTCGTTCAAGGTGTTCGGGGTCAGCATCACCACCCACGAGGTCATCACCTTGGTCATCGCCGTGCTGATCGCGGTCGGGATGCGGCTGCTGTTCCACCGCACCCGCGTCGGCGTCGCGATGCGCGCGGTCGTGGACGACCCCGACCTGCTGCAACTCAACGGCCACAACCCGCAGCGCCTGTCGCTGATCTCCTGGGTGCTCGGCGCGGGCCTGGCCGTGCTGGCAGGGGTCCTGGTGAGCCCGATCAGCGGCGGCACCCTGGACGCGAACGTCCTCACGCTGCTGGTGATCGACGCCTTCGCGGCCGCCATGTTCGGCAGGCTGCGCAGCATCCCCCGCACCTTCGTCGGCTCGATCGTGCTGGGGCTCGCGGCGACGTACGTGCTGGCGTACTTCCCCTCGACCTGGTCGTGGACCTCGAACTTCCGGATCTCGCTGCCCATGATCGTGCTGTTCGCGGTGCTGATCATCTTGCCGCAGGACCGGCTGCAGGCGGCTGCGACCCGCACCCGTGAGCGCTACCGGGTGCCCTCGGTGCGCAAGGCGCTCGCCGGCGGCGTCGCCCTGGTCGTCGTGGTGTTCCTGCTACGGCTGCTGATGGTCGATGCCGACATCATCGTCCTCGCGCTCGGGATGTGCTTCGCGCTCATGGCCCTGTCGCTGACGCTGCTGACCGGCTACGCGGGACAGATGAACCTCGCGGTGTGCTCGTTCGCGGCGATCGCGACGCTCGTCGCCTACCACGCGGGGGTGTCCGGCACCGGCGTCGGCGCGCGGATCACCGAGTGGGGGGTGTTGCTGGCCGTCGCCGTGACCGCGGTGATCGGCGCGATCGTGGCGCTGCCGGCGCTGCGGATGCGCGGGCTGTACCTCGCCCTGGGCACGATGGCCTTCGGCGTGTTCGTGAGCGACATGGTCCTGGCCGACATCAGCCCGCACGTACTCCCGCTGCTGCACATCAAGTTCTCGCTGTTCACGCAGGGGACGCTGATCATCCCCGCGATGCGGATCGGCCCGCTGGACCTGTCCGACCACACGACCTTCCTGATGTCGGTCACGGTCGTGTTCGCCCTGCTCGGGATCGGGCTGGTGGCGCTGCGCAACAGCAGCTACGGGCGCCGGATCGCCGCCCTGAAGGACAGCCCGGTGGCGGCGGCGATGCTGGGGCAGAACCTGGTCCGGCTCAAGCTGTCGGTGTTCATGCTCTCCGCCGCGATCGCGGGGCTCGGCGGCATCTTCATGGCCGCGAGCGTGGGCGCGGTGACGGCCGACAACTTCTCGATCTTCCTGAGCCTGGCGCTGGTGATGCTCACCGTCTCGGCCGGCATCGGCTACGTCACCGGCGCGCTGCTCGGCGGCATCATGGCCGGGGTCGGTTTCTCGATCGTCATCTCCTCGTTCAACAACCTGGCCCACGGCGGCGGCGGCCTGAGCGGGTTGTGGTCCACCCTGGCGCACGTCTCGGCGCTGCTGCCCGCCCTGGTCGGGGTCACGATCGGGCAGAGCCCGAGCGGCTTCCTGCACGAACTGTTCCTCGGGTACCGGCGCATGGCCCAGCACGCCCGCGGGCTGCTGATCGGGGCCGGCGTCGCCGACGCGGTGCTGTACGTCCTGGCGCTGACGAAGGTCGTCGACAACTGGTGGTTCGGATTCCTGACCTACGCCGGCATCGTGCTGCTGCCCGCGATCGCGCAGGGGCTCAGGCCGGCGCTCATGACCGACCCGCCGCCGGCGCCCAAGCCGGACTGGGAGGCGGTGGGCGTCGACCAGCCCTACACCGACCAGGTCCGGGCCGCGCTGGACACGGCGCTGGCGCTGCCGGCGACACCCCGCCGGACCGTCCCCGTGGCCGCGGACCCCGGGCCTGCCGCGGCGCCCGCCGTGGCCCACGCGGTGACGACATGAAAAGCCCTGTGCTGCGGACCGAGGACGTGACCGTCCGCTTCGGCGGCCTGACCGCGGTCGACACGGTGTCGATCGACGTGGCCGAGGGCGCGGTGACCGGCCTGATCGGGCCGAATGGCGCGGGCAAGACCACCTTGTTCAACGTGCTGACCGGCCTGCAGCGCCCGACCGCCGGGCGGGTGCACCTGGGAGAGCACGACATCACCCGGCTGCCGGCCGCCCGGCGCGCGCACCGCGGCCTGGGCCGCACCTTCCAGCGGCTGGAGCTGTTCTTGTCCCTGTCGGTGCGGGACAACCTGCGGGTCGCCGGGGACATCCGCAACGCCAACCAGCGCGGCCGCATCGACGTGGCGCGCGAGAGCGAGCGGCTGCTCGAGCTCACCGGCCTGTCCGGGATCGCCGACAAGGACGTCGCGGACATCCCGACCGGGCAGGCACGCGTCGTCGAGGTCGCGCGCGCCCTGATGGCGCAGCCGCGGGTGCTGCTGCTGGACGAGCCGGCCTCCGGGCAGACCGAGCACGAGACGCAGCGTTTCGGTGCCCTGCTGCGGCAACTGGTCGCCGACGGCCTGTCGATCTGTCTGGTCGAGCACGACATGGGGCTGGTCATGCAGGTGTGCGAGCAGATCCACGTGCTCGACTACGGCAAGGTGATCGCCTCGGGCACCCCCGCGCAGGTCCAGCAGGACCCGGCCGTCATCGCCGCGTACATCGGGACCGCGGCGTGATGGCGCCCCACGCAACCGTTCCCACGGTGCCGGACGGGCGGGCCGACCTGGACGTGCCGATGCTGGAACTGCGCGACGTGCACGCCGCGTACGGGCCGATCGAGGTGCTGCACGGCATCTCGCTGCGGCTGCGCGCGGGGTCGGTGCTGGCACTGCTCGGCCCGAACGGCGGCGGGAAGACGACCACGCTCAAGGTCTGCTCCGGCCTGTTGCCGGTCAGCGGCGGCGAGCTGCGGGTGGCGGGCCGGCGCGTCAACGGCGCGAGCGCGGCCCAGCTGACCGGTGCCGGCGTCTGCTCCATCCCCGAGGGCCGGGGCATCTTCGCGAACCTGACGGTGCGGGAGAACCTGTGGCTCGCCGGCGGGGACCGGGCCGGCCTGGACCGGATGGAGGAGGCGGCCTACACCCGCTTCCCGCGGCTGGGCGAGCGGCGCCGCCAACTGGCCGGGACGATGTCCGGCGGCGAGCAGCAGATGCTGGCCCTGGCCCGCGCCCTCGGCACCGACCCCGCGGTGCTGCTGCTCGACGAGCTCTCCATGGGGCTCGCGCCGCTGATCGTCGCGCAGATGTACGAGACCGTCGCCCAGCTCGCGCAGGAGGGGATCGCGGTGCTGGTCGCCGAGCAGTTCGCCCGCGCCGTCCTGCCGATCGCCGACACCGCCGCCCTGGTGCTGCACGGCCAGATCGTGCGCACCGGCACACCGGCAGACATCGAGAACGAGTTGTCCACGCACTACCTAGGAGGATGACCATGCTCGCCGAGCAGCGTCGTGAACAGTTCGCCGCCGACGTGGCCGCGATGAAGCTGAAGTCCCGCCGCGGGCGCAGGGACGGCCTGTGGCGCGTCATCGGCGTGCTGCTGATGCTCGTCGGGGTCGTCGCGGCGTTCCTGGTCTACCAGGTGTCGCTGTCCAAGAGCGACTTCCGTGACATCCAGTCCGAGCAGATCCTGGCGATCGCCTTCCTGGCGCTCGCCGTGCTCGGCGCCGCGCTGTACCTGGCCGCGTCCGTCGCGTCGGTGCTGCGGCTGTGGCTGCTGCGCCAGCTGTACGAGGGCCAGCAGCACGTCGACCAGCTGGCCGAGGCCGTGCGGGGCCGCGGCGAGCGGGTGAACCCGTGACCGCCGCGCTCGAGGCCGGCCTGCCGCCGTCCATGGTGGAGCGCGTCACGCTGATCATGGATGCCTTCGAGCGGCGCACCACCACCCTGACCCTCGAGCAGGTCACCGCCGGCACCGGGCTGCCGCGCTCGACGGCGCACCGCATCCTGGACCAGTTGGTGCAGGTGGAGTGGCTCGAGCACACCTCGTGCGGCTACGCGCTGGGCGCGCGCGCGCTGCGCTTCGGCGGGCAGGACGGCAGTCACGGCGAGATCCGCGAGGCGGCGGCGCCGGTGCTGCAGGAGCTGTTCCTGCGCACCGGCATGGTCGTGCACCTGGCGGTGCTCGACGAGGCGAACGTCTACTACCTGGACAAGGTGGGCGGGGCGCTCGCCGCGGCGCTGCCGTCGCGGGTCGGCGGGCGGGTGCCGGCCCACACGACCGCGATCGGCAAGGCGCTGCTGGCCTGGCAGGAGCCCGAGCGGGTCGACGAGATCACCCGCGGCCTGCTGGTGCGGCGCACCGCCCGCTCCATCGGCGACCTGGGCGTGCTGCACCAGGAGCTGAGCCGGATCCGGACCCGCAACGGCCTGGCGTTCGAGAACGGCGAGGCGGTCCCGGGCGTGGCCTGCGTGGCCGCCGCGATCCGCGGCCACCGGGGCGCGGTCGCCGCCATCTCGCTGTGCGGCGAGGCCCGCACCGCCGGGCTGGAGCGGGTGGCGCCGCTGGTGCTCGCCGCCGCCCGGGAGGTCTCGCGCCAGCTGTTCCCCGAGCTGGCCCGGCCGCAGCGGGCGCAGCGCGCGCCCGGCCCGTGGCAGGGGCGCCGGCTGCACAGCGTCGGCGGCACCGCCTGACGGGCC
>SCQZ01000472.1 GCA_004299665.1 Jatrophihabitans sp. | reverse complement strand
GGGTCCCGCGGTGAAACCATGTTCACCGACAGCATCCCTGAGAGGCTACCTACGTGTAACGTGCTGTCATAGTGACTTAGGTCACACGACGGGAGAGCCCACCGCCGCGATCGGGCTACCCCCCGACGGCGTCGACGGTCGGGCTACCCCCCGAGGGAGTCCACGATCGCGTTCAAGGTGGCGCTGGGGCGCATCGCCGCGGCCGCCTTCGCCGGGTCCGGCAGGTAGTACCCGCCGAGGTCGACGGGATGGCCCTGCACGCCGTTCAGTTCCGCCACGATCTCCGCCTCGGCCGCGGCGAGGCGCTCGGCAACCGGCGCGAAGCTCGCGGCCAGCGCGGCGTCGCCGGTCTGCGCGGCGAGTTCGCGCGCCCAGTAGAGCGCCAGGTAGTAGTGGCTGCCGCGGTTGTCGAGTTCGCCGGTACGCCGCGACGGCGACCGGTTCTCCTCCAGCAACGTGCCGGTCGCGCGGTCCAGCGTCTCCCCCAGGATGCGGGCCTTCGGGTTGGCGGTCCGGTCCGCCAGCATCTCCAGCGACACCGCCAGCGCCAAGAACTCCCCCAGCGAGTCCCAGCGCAGGTGGTTCTCCCGGACGAACTGCTGGACGTGCTTGGGCGCCGAGCCACCGGCCCCGGTCTCGAACAGCCCGCCACCGCTCATCAGCGGCACGATCGAGAGCATCTTGGCGCTGGTGCCCAGCTCCATGATCGGGAACAGGTCCGTGAGGTAGTCGCGCAGCACGTTGCCCGTGACCGAGATCGTGTCCTGCCCCGCGCGGGCCCGCGCGAGCGTGAACCGGGTCGCCGCGGCCACGTCCATGATCTCGATCTGCAGGCCGTCGGTGTCGAGCGCGGCCAGCTCCGGGCGGACCTTCGCCAGCAGGGCGGCGTCGTGCGCCCGGGTCTGGTCCAGCCAGAACACGGCCGGCGCGCCGGTCGCGCGCGCCCGCTCGACCGCGAGCGCGACCCAGTTGCGCACGGGGGCGTCCTTCGTCTGGCACATCCGCCAGATGTCGCCCGCGTCCACCTCGTGCGACAGCAGCGTCGTGCCGGACTCGTCGACGACGCGGACGATGCCGGGGGCGGCGATCTCGAACGTCTTGTCGTGCGAGCCGTACTCCTCGGCCTGCTGCGCCATGAGTCCGACGTTCGGCGTCGTGCCCATCGTCGCCGGGTCGAGGGCGCCGTGGCTCTTGCAGTCCTCGACGGCCTCGGCGTACAGGGGGGCATAGGACGAGTCCGGGATGACGAACAGCGTGTCCTGCGCCTTGCCGTCCGCGTTCCACATCTGGCCGCTGGTGCGGATCGCGGCCGGCATGGAGGCGTCGATGATGACGTCGCTGGGGACGTGCAGGTTGGTGATGCCGCGATCGCTGTCGACCATCGCGATCGCCGGGCCGGCTGCGAGGGCGGCCGCGACGGCGTCCTTCGCCTCCGGGTGTGCCGAGAGCAGCGAGCCCAGGCCGTCGTTCGGGCTGGCGTCGGGGTAGGAGTCGTACACGCCGCCGACGACGGCACGGACCGCGCGGCCGAAGATGATCGGGTCCGAGACCTTCATCATCGTGGCCTTCAGGTGCACCGAGAACAGCACGCCCTCCCGCTGCGCCACCGCGACCTGCTCGCGCAAGAACGCGTCCAGCGCCGCACGGCGCATGACCGCCGCGTCCAGGATCTCGCCCGCGAGGACCGCGGTGGCCTGCTTGAGCAC
>SCQZ01000471.1 GCA_004299665.1 Jatrophihabitans sp. | reverse complement strand
CGGACCGGGACCCGGCTCGCCGCTGGTGTTTCCGCGCCGGCTCGGGTGGGAGGCTGTCGAGGCTTCCGCTTGCACACCCCCGCCGAGACGGGGGCTGGTCGCACTGACAGGGTATCAGCGGGACCGATCCCGGGCCAAAAACGCGCGGACGTCGGCCCGCCCGGGACCTGCCGGCCTCAGTCGGCTGCCGCGGTGAGGACCGGACGCAGCGAGTCGAGGACGTCCGGGCTCTCGATCGTCGACGGGACCGGTTCGTCGCGGCCGTCGGCGATGCCCCGCATCGTCTTGCGCAAGATCTTCCCGGACCGCGTCTTGGGCAGGCCCGCGACGACGTCGACGCGACGCAGCGCGGCGACCGCCCCGATCCGGTCGCGCACCATCTGGACCAGTTGCTGCGCGATCACCGCGGGGTCGGTCCCCACCCCGGCCTTGAGCACGACGAACGCGCGCGGCACCTGGCCCTTCATCTCGTCGTGCACGCCGATCACGGCACACTCGGCGACGTCGGGGTGGGCGGCGATGACCTCCTCCATCGCGCCGGTGGAGAGCCGGTGCCCGGCGACGTTGATCACGTCATCGGTCCGCCCCATGACGTACAGGTAGCCGTCGTCGTCGAAGTGCCCGCCGTCGCCGGTCAGGTAGTGCCCCGGCAGGTAGGACAGGTAGGAGGACACGTACCGGTCGTCGTCCTGCCACAGCGTCGGCAGGGCCCCCGGCGGGAGCGGCAGCTTGATCACGATCGAGCCGTCCTGCCCGGCCGGGGCGTCGTTGCCCTGGTCGTCCACGACCCGGATGTGGAACCCGGGGACCGGCAGCGTCGAGGAACCCGGCTTGATCGGCATCGGCTCGATGCCGATCGGGTTGGCGTTCACGGGCCAGCCGGTCTCGGTCTGCCACCAGTTGTCCAGCACCGGGATCTGCAGCAGGTCGCTGGCCCACTGGTAGGTCTCCGGGTCCAGGCGCTCGCCGGCGAGGAACAGGTGCTTCATGCAGGACAGGTCGGTGTTGCGGGCGAACTCGCCCTTCGGGTCGGCCCGCTTGATGGCGCGGAAGGCGGTCGGCGCGGTGAACAGCGACGCGACCGAGTTCTCGGAGATGACCCGCCAGAAGGCGCCCGCGTCGGGCGTGCCCACCGGCTTGCCCTCGTACAGGATCGTGGTGCAGCCGGTGATCAACGGCGCGTACACGATGTAGGAGTGGCCGACGACCCACCCGACGTCCGAGGCCGCCCAGTAGGCCTCGCCGGGCCCGGTCCCGAAGATGTTGGTCATGCTCCAGCGCAACGCCACCGCGTGGCCGCCGTTGTCGCGGACGACGCCCTTGGGCTTGCCGGTGGTGCCCGAGGTGTACAGCACGTACAGCGGATCGGTGGCCTTGACCGGGACGCAGTCGACCGGCTGGGCCGACGCCATCGCCTCGGCCCAGTCCAGGTCGCGCTCGCCGAGCACCGCGCCCGCCTCGGGCCGCTGCACGATGACGCAGCGCTCGGGCTTGTGGGTCGAGAGCCGGATCGCCTCGTCGAGCATGGGCTTGTACTCGACGACGCGGCTCGGCTCGATCCCGCAGGACGCGCTGAGTACCACCTTCGGGGCCGCGTCGTCGATCCGCAGCGCGAGTTCGTTCGGCGCGAACCCGCCGAACACCACCGAGTGCACGGCCCCGATGCGCGCGCACGCCAGCATCGCGACGGCTGCCTCGGGGATCATCGGCATGTAGATCACGACGCGGTCCCCGGCGGTCACGCCGAGCGCGTGCAGGACCCCCGCGAAGCGCGCCACCTCGTCGCGCAGTTCCCGGAACGTGTAGCGCCGCTTCGAGGCGGTGACCGGGCTGTCGTACGCCAGCGCGACCTGCTCGGCGCGCCCGCCCTCGACGTGCCGGTCGAGGGCGTTGAAGCAGGTGTTCAGCTCCCCGTCCGGGAACCACCGGTAGAAGGGCGGGTTGCTCGCGTCCAGGGCCCGGGTCGGCGCCTTCGTCCAGGTGACGTCCCGCGCCGCCTCGAGCCAGAATCCCTCCGGGTCCTCGATGCTGCGCCGGTACTGCTCTCGGTAGGAGCCCACGGTCCACCTCTCTGTGCAGGGTCGCCCCGGGTGCGGTACGTCCGGACGGACGTACCGCAACCGGGGACGGTCAGCCCTCCTTGTCGGCCTCGAGCTTGGCCCGCTGCGCGATCTCGTCGACGACGCTCGCGTCGGCGAGGGTCGTGGTGTCACCGAGGGTGCGGTTCTCCGCGACGTCCTTGAGCAGCCGCCGCATGATCTTGCCCGACCGGGTCTTGGGGAGCTCGGGGGTGAACACGATGTTCGCCGGCTTGGCGATCGGGCCGATCACCTTCGCCACGTGCTCACGCAACTCCGCGGACTTCTCCGGCGAGCCGTCCTTGCCGCCCTTGAGGATGACGTAGGCGACGACGGCCTGTCCGGTGATCGCGTCCGAACGCGCGGTCACGGCGGCCTCGGCGACCTCCGGGTGGTCCACGAGCGCGCTCTCGATCTCGATGGTCGACAAGCGGTGCCCGGAGACGTTCATGACGTCGTCGATGCGCCCCATGAGCCAGAAGTCGCCGTCCTCGTCCACCCGGGCGCCGTCGCCGGCCAGGTAGGTGTTCTCGAACCGGCTCCAGTACACGTCGCGGTAGCGGGCCTCGTCGTTGTACAGACCGCGCAGCATCGCCGGCCACGGCCCCTTGACCACCATGAAGCCGGCGCCCTCGCCCGGCGGGATCTCCTTGCCGTCGTTGTCGAACACCGCGGCCTGGACCCCGATGAACGGCTTCGTCGCCGAACCGGGCTTGAGGGTCGTCAGGCCCGGAAGCGGGCTGACCAGGATCATCCCGTTCTCGGTCTGCCACCACGTGTCCACGACCGGCGTCCTCCCGCCGCCGATGTGGTCGCGGTACCACACCCAGGCCTCCGGGTTGATCGGCTCACCGACCGAGCCGAGCACCTTCAGCGAGGAGAGGTCGTGCTTGTGCGCATACTCCGGCCCCCACTTCATGTGGGTGCGGATCGCGGTCGGCGCGCAGTACAGGACGGTCACCTTGTACCGCTCGATGATGTCCCACCACCGGTCCTTGTCCGGGTAGTCGGGGGTGCTCTCGTACATCACCGACGTGGCGGCGTTGACCAGCGGGCCGAACACGATGTAGCTGTGCCCGGTGATCCACCCGATGTCCGCGGCGCACCAGTACACGGTCTCCGGCTTAATGTCGAAGATGTAGTGGTGCGTCGTCGCGGTGCCGCACAGGTACCCGGCGGTGGTGTGGACCACGCCCTTGGGCTTTCCCGTGGTGCCCGAGGAGTACATCAGGAACAGCAGGTCCTCGGAGTCCATCGGCTCGCAGGGGCAGGCGGCCGCATCGTCGCTCTGGCCGTCCACGAGGTCGGACCACCAGTGGTCGCGGCCGTCCGTCATGGCGACCTCGTTGCCGGCCCGCCGTAGGACCACGCAGGACTTGACCGACGGCGCCATCGCCATCGCCTCGTCCGCGATCGGCTTGAGCGGGTTCGGCTTGCCGCGCCGCCAGGCACCGTCCTGGGTGATCAGGTGCTCGCACTGCATGTCGTTCAGGCGGCCGCCGAGGGAGTCGGCGCTGAAGCCGCCGAACACGACGGTGAACGGGGCCCCGATGCGGGTCAGCGCGAGCATCGTCACCGGCAGTTCCGGCACCATGCCCATGTAGATGCCGACGTGGGTTCCCTTGCCGATCCCCAGGTGCTTGAACGCGTTGGCCGCCTTGACGACGCGCTGTTGCAGGTCCGCGTAGGTGATCGTGAGCCTGTCGGCGGGGTTCTCGCCCTCCCAGTGGTAGGCGACCTTGGCGCCGAGGCCGTTCTCGACGTGCCGGTCGACGCAGTTGTAGCAGGCGTTGATCTTGCCGCCGAGGTACCACTTCGCGAAGGGCGGGTCCCACTGCTTGAGCGTGGTGAAGGGGGTGAACCAGGACAGGCGGTTGCGCCCCTCGTTCTCCCAGAAGGTGTCCGGGTCCTGGTCGTAGAAGCCCTCCCCGGCGTTGGCCTGTGCGGCGAAGTCCGCGGACGGGGGGTAACGGCGCTGTTCGAGCAGCAGCGCCGCGATGTTCTGGTTGTTCTGCTGTGCCTGTGTCATGTGCTGACCTGCCTTCCGCCGGAAACCGGCGCCCGCCGACTGGCGCTGTGTCGCGCCCAGTGCGGCGGGCGCCTCCTCACTCCTGTATCGAACCTAGTTGCGTCGCGCGTGATCGGGAAGGAAGAGTCAGAGCGGGAAAACCGGGAACACCGTCTTCTTGAAGGTCGAGTTCACGACGCCGGCCGCGGAGGCGTACCAGGCGGCGATCGCCGTCACGATGCCGAGCCAGCCGCCCAGCCTGATCCATCCGTTGTTGTTCGCGACGAACGCGGCGGGGCTCTCGGCGAAGAAGCCGATCGTCAGGGCGGCGAAGGCCAGCACCAGCAGCACGAAGACGGCGAGGACCGCACCGGTCGTCCGCGACGCGGCGATCGTCATGTAGGCCGTGAAGATCGTCCAGCACAGCAAGTAGAGGGCGACGCCGTGCAGGATGTCCACGATGTTGGCCTTGGAGCCCACCTCGGCCGGGACGGCCTTGGTCACCAGGTACCAGAACGAGAGCCAGAACGCCCCGTACGAGCAGAACGCCACCGCCCCGAAGGTGTTGTTGTTGGCGAACTCCCACAGGCCGCCCAGCAACTGGGCGATGCCACCGTAGAACAGCGCCAGCCCGAAGACCGACGTCTGGGCCGACGGCCCGAGCATGTTCGTGTTGACGACGGACAGGAAGAAGGTCGTGGCGGCGAAGCCCGCCAGGCCGAGCGGACCGGGATCGGCGAACCGGTGGGCCGGGGCGGGCGGTGTGATCACGTCCGTCTTCTGCTCTGGCATTGCCATGCGAGGCTCAGCTCCTCTCGAGGTGGTGACGCGCGACACAGCGCCGCGCCCACTGCAAACCTCGCAGCGCAGGTCGCCCCGGGTGAAGCGGTTACCGGTCGGTAGGCGTCGAGTGCCCCGGTCAGGTCGTCAGGCGGGAGTCCGGCTGCGCCGAGCGGTCGGGTTCGGGCGACGAGCGGCCCAGCGACCGCAGCTCGCCGGCGAGCGTCTCGGGCACGTGCAGCCGCACCAGGATGCGCCCGACGTCCGCGCGCACCCGGGTCTGCGTCGCCAGGGACACCGCCCCCATCACCGCGAAGGTGAGCGGCACCGCCCAGGCCGCCGGCTGGGCGAGCAGCGCGCCGGACCAGCCCCCCTGGGGCCCTGCCACGATCGTGATCAGCACCGCCGCGGTGGCCAGCAGCCCGCCGCTCGCCAGACCGGCCAGGGCCCCGGCGTCGGTCAGGCGTCGCCACCAGATGCCGAGCACCAGCAGCGGGCAGAAGGTCGCGGCGGCGACGGCGAAGGCGAGGCCGACGACGGCGGCGAGGCCCAGGTGCTCCGTCGGCAGGCTCAGCAGGTACGGCACGGCGATCGCCGCGACGGCGCCGAGGCGGAAGGAGCGGATGCGCCGCGCGCGGAACGGTTCGCTCCGCCTCCGGAACACACCCTGGGACAGCACTCCGGCGACCGACACCGTCAGGCCGGAGGAGGTCGACAGGAACGCGGCGAAGGCGCCGGCGGTGAGCACCGCCCCGAGGATAGTGCCGGGCCAGCCGGGGAGCATCCGCTGCGGCAGCAGCAGCACGGTCGCGTCGGTGTCGCCGGTGAGCAGCAGGTCGGGCACGTAGTGGCGCCCGAACGCGCCGAAGACCGTCGGCAGCAGGTAGAACGCCGACAGCAGCACGATGACGACCAGCGTGGTGCGCCGCGTGTCGCGGCCGTCGGGGTTGGTGTAGAAGCGCACCAGCACGTGCGGCAGCCCCATCGTGCCGAGGCAGATGGCCAGGATCAGCGACAGGCTGGCGTACAGCGGATGTGCCCTGCCCGAGCCCAGCGGCTGCAGCCAGGACGCGTTGCGCTGCGCGGGCAGGCTCGTCACGACGGGGACGACGTCGCCGCGCTCGAGGGTGACGGTGGTGCCGGCGCCGAGACGGTGCGTGCCGCGCGTCAGCGCCACCGGGCCGTCGACGCGCCGGGTGTCGAGGGTGCCGGACACGGTGAGCGTCTCGGGAACCTGCACGCGCACGCTGGTTCCCGCCGACAGGTGCACGACGGTGCGGCTGGGCGCCGTGGGGTAACCGGCGCCCACGCCGTCGTCCCGGTGCTGCCAGACCGCGATCAGGACCAGGGCCGGCACCAGCATCGCGACGAGCTTCACCCAGAACTGCAGGGCCTGGGCGAAGGTGATCGAGCGCATCCCGCCGGCGGCGACCGCCACCAGCACGACCGCGCAGACGACCAGCCCGCCCAGCCAGTGCGGCGCGCCGGCCTGCGTGGTGAGGGCCAGCCCCGCGCCCTGCAGTTGCGGGACCAGGTACAGCCATCCGATCAGCACGACCAGCACGCTGGCGGCGCGGCGGACCGTGGCCGAGCCGAGGCGGATCTCGGCGAAGTCGGGCAGCGTGTACGCGCCGCTGCGACGCAGCGGCGCGGCCACCACCGCGAGCAGGACCAGGTACCCGGCCGTGTACCCGACGGGGTACCACAGCACGTCGAAGCCGAAGGCGAGGATGAGCCCGGCGATCCCCAGGTAGGAGGCGGCCGAGAGGTACTCGCCACCGATCGCGGCGGCGTTCCAGCGCGGGCTGACGGTCCGGGACGCCACGTAGAAGTCCCTCGTGGTACGGACCCGCCGCAGGCCGAACGTGCCGGCGAGGGCGGTGCCGACGGCGACCGCGACGACCGCGATGATCGGAAGGGCGGCGCTCATCGTGCCCCGCCGCCGCTCACCGGCGGCGCACGAGGTCGGTGAAGGCGCGCTCGTTGCGTTCGGCCTGGCGCACGGCCAGCGCCGCGATCCCGATCAGCAGCGGATACACCAGCATCGCCAGCAGCAGCCACGGCAGCGGGATCCCCATGATCCGCACGGCGGCGTACCGCGGCACGAGCGCCCCGGCCAGCGCGATGCCGCCCAGCACCACGGCCACCACCGCGCACACGAGGATCGCCAGCCGGCGCTGGCTGCGGATCAGCGAGGACATGTAGACCTCGCCGATCGGCGTCTGTTCGTCGATCTCACGGGTCGGCGGCCGGACCGGGCCGCGCCGGGCCGCCTCGGTCCGGGGGTGGGTGATGCGCACCCTGCTGCGTTGGGAACCTCCGCGCTCGCGAGCGGCCGGGTGCTCGTCAGCCACGGCCGGCCAGCCGGTCGCGCAGCGCGCGCGCGTGGCGGCGGCTCACGGGCAACTCCCCGGTCCCGACGCGCACCGTCGTGCGGCCGTCGGCGACCCGCACCTCGTCGATGTGGGCGATCGCCGCCAGCACGCTGCGGTGGATGCGCACGAAGCCGGCGTCCGCCCACCGCTCCTCGAGGACCGACAGCGGCGTGCGGACCAGGTGCGATCCGTCGGCTGTGTACAGGCGGGCGTAGTCGCCGTGTGCCTCCACGAACAGCACCTGCGAGCGCCGCACGAAGCGCGTCACGCCGGCGAGTTCGACCGAGATCGTCTCGTCGGCGGTTGACGGTGGCTCCGCCCCCACGACCCGGCGCACTGCCTCGGCGATGCGCTCCGCACGGACCGGCTTCATGACGTAGTCGGCCGCCTGGAGTTCGAAGGCGTCGACCGCGTGGTCGTCGTAGGCGGTGACGAACACGATCTGCGGGCGGCGGGCGAAGCGGGACATCACACGAGCCAGTTCGACGCCGTCGAGCCCGGGCATCTTGATGTCGCAGAACACGACGTCGATCGCGGATTCGCCGAGCCGCCTGAGGGCCTCGCCGGCGCTGGCGGCCACCACCACGGTGCCGACGCGCGGATCCTCGCGCAGCAGGAACGCCAACTCCTCCCGGGCGGGAGCCTCGTCGTCGACGACCAGCGCCTGCAGCGCGCCGGAACCGTCCATGGTCCGGCAGGCTACGCCGGACGCGCCGGCCGCGCGCGCACCGGTTCGGCGCGCACCCCGGGGGCGAACTTGGGCACCCGGAAGGTCACCTTCGTCCCGGCGTCGGGCGCCGTCTCGACGACCAGGCCGTACTGGTCCCCGTAGACCTGGCGCAGCCGGGCGTCCACGTTGGCCAGGCCGACCGCTCCCCCGCGGGCCCCGGCCGCGTCGTCGCCGCCCAGGGCGGCGCGCACCAGTTCCGGATCGGCACCGGCGCCGTCGTCCTCGATGCAGATGACCGCGACGGGGCCGCCGTCGGTCGCGCTGATCGACACCGTGACCACGCCCGCCGCGTTCTCCAGCCCGTGGCGCACCGCGTTCTCCACCAGCGGCTGGACGACCAGGAAGGGTACGGCTATCGGCAGCACCTCGGGGGCCACCCGCAGCGACAGGCGCAGCCGCTCGCCGAACCGGGCCTGCTCCAGCACCAGGTAGCGCTCGGTGTTGCGCAGTTCGTCGGAGAGGGTCGCGAACTCCCCGCCACGGCGCAGCGCGTAGCGGGTGAAGTCGGCGAACTCCAGGAGCAGGTCCCGGGCGCGCTCCGGGTCGGTCCGCACGAACGAGGCGATCGCGGACAGCGAGTTGTAGACGAAGTGCGGGCTGATCTGCGCGCGCAGCGCCCGCAGTTCCGCCTCGATCAACTGGGTCCGCGCGGCGTCGGCACTCGCCAGTTCGACCTGCGCCGAGACCCAGCGCGCCACCTCCTCCACCGCGCGCACCAGGTGGGCCGACGACTCGCGCCCGTACGCGACGAGCGCCCCCACCACGGCGTCGCCGTCGACCACCGGGCTGGCCACCGCGACGCGGACCGGGCACTCCGGGGACGTGCAGGCGACCTCGCGCGCGGAGAGGATCACGGTGCGCCCCTCGGCGAGCACCCGCGACGCGTCGGTCGGCGCGCACGCCGCGTGCTGGTGCACCGGGTGGGGCTCGCCGTCGGAGGCGAGCAGTTGTTCCCGGTCGGTCAGCGCGACCGCGGCGGTGCCCAGCAGCGTGCGCAGGTGCTTGACGGCGCGCTCGGCCCCCGGGGCCGTCAGCCCCGAGCGCAGCGCGGGGGCGGCCAGGCTGGCGGTGTGCAAGGTGTCGAAGGTGGCCCGATCGGCCGACGTGCCCAGGTCGCGGCGGTGCCGGATCAGGTAGAGCGCACCGGACAGGGCGACGAGCACCGCGAGCACGGCCAGCAGCGCCGTCGGGTCCATTCCCGCAACGTAGTCGCTGCGGGCCCTCAGCGGATGCGGGCGGCGGCGTGCAGCGCGCGCAGACCGCGCATCGCCGCCACCGCGCGCGCGCCGTCCATCCGGGCGATGGCGTACAGCGGGATCGTCTCCTCGCCCGGGAGCAGCAACCGCGCGAAGCGGACGCTGGAAGGGAACTCCACCTGCACCACGACGTCCCACGGGATCTCGCGCCAGGTCGTGAAGAACGAACGTACGCGGATGGCGTCCACGTCGGCATGCAACCGGGGCCGGGTGGCGACGAGGGCGAGGCAGCTGAGCAGCACGCCGGTGACGAACACCGCGACGGGGTCGGAGGCGGTGACGTTGGCCCCGCCGCTGTCGTGCGGCAGCAGGATCGCGGTGATCGTGAACGCGGCGAACACGACGCAGGCCAGCGCGACCGCGGCGCGGGCCATCACGACCGGCCGCGCGTCGACAGGCGGCGGATCGCTCACAGCCGGCACGCGTGGATACCGGTGACGATGATCGCGCGGGCCCCGATCGCCCACAGTTCGTCCATGACGGGGTTGATCCGCTTGCGCTCGACCATCGAGCGCACCGCGCTCCAGCCGCGCTCGTGCAGCGGGGAGACGGTCGGGGACTCGATTCCGGGCGTGATCGCCACCGCCTTCTCCACGAACTCGTCCGGGATGTCGTAGTCCATCAGGACGTACTGCCGGGCGATGATCACGCCCTGCAACCGGCGGATCAGTTGCTCGACCGGCGGCGTCGCCCCCGCGCCGCGGCGACGGATCAGCACCGCCTCGCTCGTCAGCAGGGCCTCCCCGAAGGTCTCCAGCCCCGCGTTGCGCAAGGTGGTCCCGGTCGAGACGACGTCGGCGATGGCGTCGGCCACGTCCAGCCGCACCGCCGTCTCCACCGCGCCGTCCAGGACGATCACCTCGGCCTGCACACCGTGGCGGGCGAGGTAGGACCGCACCACGCCCGGGTACGCGGTCGCGACCCGCTTGCCGGCGAGGTCGCCGACCCCGGCCGCGGTGCCCGGACGGGCCGCGAAGCGGAAGGTCGACTCGCCGAAGCCCAGCGACAGCACCGACTCGGCGGGCGCCCCGGAGTCGCGCAGCAGGTCCACTCCGGTGATGCCGACGTCCAGGCGCCCGGAGCCGACGTACACCGCGATGTCGCGCGGCCGCAGGAAGAAGAACTCGGTCTCGTTCTCGGCGTCGAACAGGACGAGTTCGCGCGCGTCGGCACGTTGGCGGTAGCCGGCCTCGGCGAGCATCTGGCAGGACGGTTCGGACAGTGATCCCTTGTTGGGGACGGCGATGCGCAGCATCGGGGAGGGCCTTCCTTCGGCGGGTTCGGGGACGACGGGTGCGGCCGTCACAGATGTCGGTAGACGTCCTCGAGCCCGATGCCCCGCCCCAGCATGATCACCTGAACACGGTAGAGGAGTTGCGAGATCTCCTCCGCGGTGCGCTCAGCACTCTCATGTTCGGCGGCGAGCCACACCTCCCCCGCCTCCTCCAGAACCTTC
>SCQZ01000470.1 GCA_004299665.1 Jatrophihabitans sp. | reverse complement strand
CGCTGCGACCACCTGGGCATCGGTCATGCCCACCGACGCGATGGCCGGGTTGGTGAATGTCACGCGCGGTAGTGCGGTGTAGTCCAGTGTGCGGTCGGCGCGGGCCAGGGCGTTGTCGGCGACCACGCTGCCCTGGGCGGCGGCGACGTAGACGAACTGTGGCGCCCCGGTGACGTCTCCGGCCGCCCAGATCCGTGGGTTGCTGGTGCGCAGCTGATCATCAACGACGATCTCGCCGCCCTCCCCCACCTTGACGTCGACCGCGTCGAGGTTCAGCCCGGCGGTGACCGGGCGACGGCCCGTGGCCACCAGCAGGTCACTGCCCCGCAGCTGCCGGCCGCCGGAGAGGGTCACCGCGAGGCCGGTGCCGTCACGCCCGGCCCGGGCGAGCGTCGTCCCGGTGCGTACGGTGATGCCGTCGTCGCCCAGTACCGCTTCGATGCCAGCGCTGATCTCGGGTTCCTCGAACGGGGCCAGCCGCTGCTGCGCCTCGACGATCGTGACCCGGGCGCCGAGGCGGGCGAACAACTGCGCCAGCTCCAGCCCGATCGCGTTGCCGCCGAGCACGAGCAGCGAGTCGGGGACCCGGTCCAACTCCAGGGCGGTTGTCGAGGTCAGGTATCCGGACTCGGCAAGCCCCGGAATCGGGGGGGCCCACGGCGCGGAACCGGTGGCGATCAGGTACTGGTCGGCCTCGATGCGCCGGGCCCCGCCCTCGCTGAGCTCGACGTCCAGGACGGGGCCGTCGGCGAAGGCCGCGGTACCGGCGACGATCTCCCAGCCGTAGTCGGCGGCCAGGTCGAGGTACTTGTCGGCCTGCAACTGGGCGACCAGCGCGTCCTTGCCGCCGATCAGCGCGCGCGGATCCACCGGGCCGGCGCTGGTCGAGATACCGGGAAACGCCTGAGCGGCGGCGACGTGGCGGGCATCGGCGGCGGCCAGCAGCGCCTTGGACGGCACGCAGCCGACGTTCACGCATGTGCCGCCCACCCTGCCGCGTTCGAGCATCACCACCCGTGCGCCCGTGCCGGACGCGGCGATCGCCGCCGCGAACGCGGCTCCGCCCGATCCGATGATCGCCAAGTCGTATCGCATCGAGAGCCTCCAAGCCGTGGCGCCGGATGCGCCAGTCGTTCCTTGTCGGTGGCCTCGGTCGGTCTGCCGACATATTTGTCTCGCCGGATACGAGGATAGTACAGTTGCATTCGTCAAGGCGAATGTGTACGTGGTGAGGAGTGGCCCCGTGACGGGTCGGGTCGATGCGAGCCTGGCGTTCCTGCCCGAGACCGACAGTGGCGTCGAGGTGGTGGCCAAGTTCTTCCGGGCGCTGGCCGACCCCACCCGGCTGCGGCTGCTGGAGTTCCTGCTCACCGACGAGCACACCGTCGGCGAATGCGTCGAGTACGCCGGGCTGTCCCAGGGCCGGGTCTCCAGCCACCTGGCCTGCCTGGCCGTCTGCGGCTACGTGCAGGTCCGCCGCGCGGGCCGGTTCGCCCACTACAAGGTCACCGACCCGCGCGTCGCAGAACTGGTGCTTCTCGCCCGCTCCCTGGCCGCGGACAACGCCGCGGCCCTCGCGGCCTGCGTGCGCATCCCACCGGC
>SCQZ01000469.1 GCA_004299665.1 Jatrophihabitans sp. | reverse complement strand
TCACTGGTGAAGCCGTGCCCCACCGCGGCACCTAGGAACGTCGGGCCGCCGGCGATGGCGGCGAGCCCGGCGAGGAACCGCCAGGTGGGCCGGCGTCCGCCCTCCCCGGGGGCGGCCTCGGCCGCCAGCGGCGCGACGATGCCGAACCCCTCGGTGGCGTTGTGCAACGCGAAGCCGACCACCAACACGGTCGCGAGGGCGATCTCGTTGCGCGCGGCGGACTGACCGATCGCCAGCCCCTCGGCGAAGTTGTGCAGCCCGATCCCGACCGCGATCAACAGCGCCAGCCGCCGCGCCGGCGACCAGGCCGCGAGCCCGCGGAGCGGTCGGGGCCGCTCGGTGACCGCCATGGCACCCGGCCCGCCGCCCCCGGGGCGCACCGCCCGGTGGATGTAGCGCTCGTATGCCGCCAGCGGCAGCAGTCCCAGCGCCAGCCCGGCCGCGCCCAGCGCGCCGTAGCCGAACACCGGCCCGAGCCCGCCGGTGCCCTCGTGAACCTTGCCCAGCGCGGCGTCGATCGGCTCCCACGCGTGCGAGAGCACGTCCCAGACCAGGAACAGCAGCACCCCGACCGCGGTCGCGTTCAGCACCGCCCGCAACGCCGGGGCCGGGCGCCGCATCCGGCCCACCGGCATGCCCAGTACCACGGTGACACCGGCGATCAACCCCAACAGCAGCGTGCCCGGCAGGTCCACTGTTCCCCTCGCTCTCCTCAATGGTGAGGTTAGCCTTCCCTAAGTAGATCGGGAAGGTCAAATTGATCGAGAAGGCGTGTCGCGGCGGCTGGGAGCCGCGGGCCGCAAACCTTCCCGATGCGTTCACCTGCCGTTCATCGTGCGCACCCCGACGCGTCACCTGGCATCCCTACCGTCCGAGGCGTGACTACGACATCGATGCGAGCCGGCATGATGACCGGCCTGCTCACGGTCGCCGCGGTGGCGATCGCGGGCTGCTCCTCGACCTCGACGACGGCCGGGAGCAACACCGGCAGCCCGATCACCGGCGGCGCAAAGACCTCGGCCGCGGCCGAGGTCAACTGCTCCTCCGGCACGCTGAACGCCGAGGGCTCCACGGCGCAGACGAACGCGATCACCCAGTGGATCAACGACTACACCAAGCACTGCACCGGCGCGACGATCAACTACAACCCGACCGGCTCGGGCGCCGGCATCAAGAACTTCACCGCCGGCCAGGTCGACTTCGCCGGTTCCGACTCCGCGCTCAACCCGGCCAAGGGCGAGGTCGCCGCCGCCGCCCAGCGATGCGGCGGCAGCCCGGCGCTCGACCTGCCGATGGTCACCGGGCCGATCGCGGTGGCCTTCAAGTTGCAGGGCGTCGACAAGTTGACCCTCACCCCCGACCTCGTGGCCAAGATCTTCACCGGCAAGATCACCAGCTGGGACGACCCGGCGCTCAAGGCCGCCAACAGCGGCGCCCACCTGCCCGCGACAAAGATCACGGTGTTCTTCCGGTCCGACTCCTCCGGGACGACGGAGAACTTCGAGAAGTACCTCAAGGCGGCCGCTCCGGCCGACTACACGGCGACGCCGGCCAAGGACTCCTCGCAGTCCGGCTTCGTCGGGCAGGGCAAGGCGAAGTCGCAGGGGGTTGCGCAGGCGATCGGCAGCACCCAGGGCGGCATCGGCTACGTCGAATACTCGTTCGCGGTCCAGGACAACCTGTCCGTCGCCGCCATCGACAACGGCTCCGGGCCGGTGGAACTGTCCAAGAACTCGGCGAGCGCCGCGGCCGCCGCGGCCACCGTCGTCGGGACCGGGAACGACCTGAGCCTGAACCTGGACTACGCCACCAAGGCGCCGGGGGCCTACCCGATCATCCTGGTCACCTACGAGATCGCCTGCTCCACCTACACCGACCCGGCCGTGGCGACCCGGGTGAAGGACTTCCTCGCCTACGCCGCGACCGGCGGCCAGGCCGCGCTCGCGGGCCTGGGCTACGCGCCGCTCCCCGCGTCGCTGCAGGGCAAGGTCCTCGCCTCGATCAACACGATCCACTGACCGTGCCGGTCGGACTGAAGGCACCTCGGGTGGCGGCCCGCGTTCGCGTGGCCGCACCCGAGGCTGCCCCGGCCCCCGACCCCGCGCCGGTCCCTCCCCTGCGGCTCACCGGCTCGGGGACCGCACGTGCCGACCGGTTGTTCGCCGCCGTGACCCGCGGTGCCGGCGGCTTCGTCGTCGTCCTCGTCCTGCTGGTCGCGGGGTTCCTCGCCGTCAAGGCCGCCCCGGCACTGCGCGTGGACCGCGTCAACTTCCTCACGTCCCGCACGTGGGACGTCGCCGGCCACCGGTTCGGCATCGTGGACATGCTGTGGGCTACGGTGACGGTCTCCGCGGTCGCCATGGTGATCGCCCTGCCGCTCGCGGTGGGCGTCGCGTTGTTCATCACGCAGTACGCGCCGCGGCGGCTCGCGCGTCCGGTGGCGCACGTGGTCGACCTGCTGGCGGCGATCCCGTCGATCGTGTACGGCATCTGGGGCATCCTGGTGCTCGCGCCGCTGCTGCGACCGGTGCAGGACGCGCTCGGCTCGGCGCACTGGATCCCGCTGTTCGGCAACGAGGGCTACTCCACGGGCACGATCTTCGACGGCGGCGTGGTGCTCGCGGTCATGATCCTCCCGATCATCACGGCTGTGGCGCGGGACGTGTTCGAGCGCACCCCGGTGGCGCACCTCGAGGCGGCCCGCGCGCTGGGCGCGACCCGGTGGGAGACGATCCGGCTCACGGTGCTGCCCCACGGCCGCTCCGGGATCGTCAGCGGCGCGATGCTGGGGCTCGGGCGCGCGCTCGGGGAGACCGTCGCGCTGTACCTGATCCTGTCCAAGCCGCCGGCCGGCCCGTTCTCGCCGTCGCTGTTCGCCGGCGGCGAGACCTTCGCCTCGAAGATCGCCAGCAACGCCGCCGAGTTCAGCACCCCGACGCAGACCGGTGCCTACCTGGCGGCCGGGCTGGTGCTGTTCGCGCTCACCTTCGTCGTCAATGCCGTGGCCCGCTGGATCGCGCGACGTGGGGACGCCGCGTGAACGCCACGCTGGGCGCGCGGCGCCGCGCCGCGGACCGCACCGCCACCGTGCTCATCACCGGCTGCTTCCTGCTCGGCCTGGTGCCGCTGGTCTGGCTGCTCTACACCGTGGCGAGCAAGGGCTGGCACATGGTCGTCACCAGCGAGTGGTGGCTGCAGTCACAGCGCGGCGTGGGCTTCCGCGACCCCGGTGGCGGCGCCCTGCACGCGATCGTCGGCACGGCCGAGCAGGTGGCGCTGTGCGCCGCGATCTCGGTGCCGGTCGGCCTGCTGGTCGGCGTGTACCTCGTCGAGTACGGACGCGGCACGTTCGCCCGGGTCACCTCGTTCGCGGTGGACGTCCTGACCGGCATCCCGTCCATCGTGGCGGCGCTGTTCGTCTACGCGGTGGCGATCACGACGCTCGGCGGTCAGCGCGCCGGGTGGCTGGTGTCCCTTGCGCTGGTCGTGCTGATGCTTCCGGTGATCGTGCGCTCGACCGAGGAGATGCTCCGGCTCGTCCCGGACGAGTTGCGCGAGGCGTCGTACGCCCTCGGCGTGCCGAAGTGGAAGACGGTGGTCAAGGTCGTCGTCCCGACCGCGTTCAGCGGCCTGGTGACCGGCGTGCTGCTCGGCGTCGCGCGCGTCGCCGGCGAGACCGCTCCGCTGCTGATCCTGGTCGGCTACGCCTCCGGCATGAACACCGACCTGTTCGCCGGCTTCCAGGCCTCCCTCCCGGGGATGATCAACGACCAGTTCGTCAACCTGGGCAGCGGCGGGCAGGCCTACGGGCTGGACGCCAACGGCAATCGGGTCCCGATCCACAACTTCGCCCCGGACCGCCTGTGGGGTGCCGCGCTCACGCTGATCGTGATCGTCCTCGTGCTCAATCTCGTCGCGCGGCTCGCCGGCCGCCGGGCGAGGACCTGAAGGAGACCCCATGGCACGACGCATCGAGATCAAGGACCTCGACATCCACTACGGCCGGTTCTGCGCCGTGCGCGGCGTCACGCTCTCCGTGCCCGCCCGCAGCGTCACCGCGTTCATCGGGCCGTCCGGCTGCGGCAAGTCCTCGGTGCTGCGCACCCTCAACCGGATGCACGAGGTGGTGCCGGGCGCCCGGGTCGAGGGGAACGTGCTGCTCGACGGCGAGGACATCTACGCCCGCGACATCGACCCGGTCGCGGTGCGGCGCACCGTCGGCATGGTCTTCCAGCGCCCCAACCCGTTCCCCACCATGTCGATCTACGACAACGTCGCCGCGGGGCTGAAGTTGGACAAGCGGCGCCTCAAGCGATCCGAACTGGACGACGTCGTGCTGCGCTCGTTGCGCGCGGCGAACCTGTGGGACGAGGTGCGCGACCGGCTCCACAAGCCCGGGGCGAGCCTGTCGGGGGGCCAGCAGCAGCGGCTGTGCATCGCCCGCGCGATCGCCGTCGAACCGGACGTGCTGCTCATGGACGAGCCGTGCTCGGCGCTGGATCCGATCTCGACGCTGGCGATCGAGGACCTCATCGGCTCGCTCAAGGAGCGCTACACCATCGTCATCGTCACCCACAACATGCAGCAGGCGGCGCGGGTGTCCGACCGCACCGCGTTCTTCACCCTCGCGGGGGTCGGGCAGCCCGGCGAACTCGTCGAGGACGGCGACACGCAGCAGATCTTCGGCAACCCGCGGGACCGGCGGACCGAGGACTACATCAGCGGCCGGTTCGGCTGAGCGACGCTTGCGGAGCGAACAGAGCAACTGAGCGACGCTTGCGGAGCGAACAGAGCAGCTGAGCGATGCTCGCCAACAGAGACTGAGGAGGATCGGACATGCGTACTGCCTTTCGCGAAGAACTGGACCTGATCACCGCATCGGTCGCCGGCATGACCGAACTCGTCGCCATGGCCATGGACCGGGCGACGGTCGCGTTGCTGGAGGCGGACCTCGCCCTGGCCGACCAGGTCATGACCGGAGACCGGCGTGTCGACTCGCTGCGCACCGATCTCGAGGACCGCTGCGTCGCCCTCATCGCCCAGCAGCAGCCGGTCGCCACCGACCTGCGCCTGCTGATCAGCACCATCCATCTGGCCGGGGACCTGGAGCGCATGGGGGACCTCGCCGCGCACATCGCCAAGATCGCGCGACGCCGGCACCCACACTCGGCGGTGCCGGCGCAGGCCCGCGACGTCATCGCGCAGATGGGCGACGTCGCCCACTCACTGGTGACCACGGTGGCCGACGTGCTCGAGGGGCGCGACGTCGAACTGGCGGCCGCCATGGAGACCGAGGACGACTCGATGGACGCGCTGCGGCGCAAGCTGTTCACGATCGTGCTGTCCCCGGGGTGGGCCCACGGCACGGCTGCGGCGATCGACGCCACGCTGCTGGGCCGCTACTACGAGCGGTACGCCGATCACGCCGTCGCGATCGCGCGCCGGACCGTCTTCGTCGCCACCGGGAACCACCCCGGCCCGGTCCGGCGCTAGCGGGCCGGGGCCCGGCGCGCCGGGCGGATCCCGTCGAGGATCAGCGCGCTGATCGCGGCGGTGGCATCCTCGGGCGACAGGTGGTGCTCGTCGAGCAGGTTCTGTGCGCTGTAGAGCAACCGGGTGATCAAGGTGGCCAGCACTACGCGGTCCACGGGACCGAAGGTGCCCGCCGCCACGCCGCGGTCGAGGATCTCCTCGAGCACCGCGGGGTGACGGCGCTCGTGCGCCGCGGCCGAGGCCGATCCGCCCAGGGCCGGCCCGGCCTCGGCGAGGGCGAGCGCGGCGCGATGGTCGGCCCCCGCGAGGTAGGACACCTGCTCGCGGACGTACCGGCGCAGCTGTGCCTCGGGCCCGGACTCCTCGGCGATCGCGGCCGTGACGGTGGCGCCGAAGACCTCGGCCTGGGCGGCCAGGTGCAGCCGGATCGCGGTGGCGACGTCCGGGACGTAGTTGTACAGCGTGGCGCGGGACAGTCCGAGCGCACGGGCCAGTTCGCTCATCGAGACCGCCGAAAGGCCGTTGCGGACGGCCAGTTCGGCCGCCGCGCGTCCGATGCGCAGCAGTTGGCGCTGCCGGTGCTGGGTCAGTGCCGCGTCCCACTCACCGCCCCGGCCGCCGGTCTCGGCACCCATCCTGGAGCACCCTCCGTCCGCTGATTGGACAAGCTGTAGGTTGGCAATACACATCGTCAGGTATCCGGCGGTGTGTTGTCACGAGGCTAGCGGCGGGACCGCCGCGCGGCCAGTTGCAGAGGAGCCCGATGTCCGTCCCACCCCCTCCGCCCGAGATCACCGTCCGTGACCTGAGCAAGCGGTTCGGCCGCCGCCGCGTCGTGGACGGGCTGAGCTTCACCGTCCGCCCGGGGCGGGTGACCGGGTTCCTCGGCCCCAACGGCGCGGGAAAGACGACGACGCTGCGGATGCTGCTCGGCCTGGTCACGCCGACGCAGGGCTCGGCGTTGATCGGCGGACGCCGGTACCCGGACCTGGACTCCCCCGGCCGGGCGGTCGGCGCGCTGCTGGAGGCGAACGGCTTCCACCCCGGACGCTCCGGCCGCGACCACCTGCGCACCTACGCGGGTGCGGCGGGGGTGCCCGACACCCGCGTCGACGAGGTGCTGGAGCGGGTCGGGCTCGCGCCGGCCGCGCGCCAGCACGTGCGCGGCTACTCCCTGGGCATGCGCCAGCGGCTGGGCATCGCCGCGGCGCTGCTCGCCGATCCGCCGGTGCTCGTCTGCGACGAGCCCACCAACGGCCTGGACCCCGAAGGCATCCGGTGGCTGCGCGGCCTGCTGCGCGAGCGGGCCGCACGCGGGCACGCGGTGCTGGTGTCCAGTCACCTGCTGGCCGAGATGCAGCAGATCGTGGACACCGTCGTGATCGTCGACCACGGGCGCCTGGTGTACGACGGCGAGGTCGGGGCCGTCGACAGCGCGCGGGTGCGCGTCGCGAGCCTCGACGCCGCGGGGCTGCGGGCCGCCGTCGCGGCACGGGCCGGCGAAACGGCCACGATCGAGCACGGCGGCGATGACACGCTGATCGTGAGCGGCGTGGGCGCCGAGCAGATCGGGCGCATCGCGCTGAGCGCCGGGATCGTGATCACGCAACTGGTCACCGAGACCGACGACCTGGAGGCGTTGTTCTTCCGGCTCACCGAATCGGGCCCGCCCGGCGAGCCGGAACCCGCGGCAGCGGACCGGGCGCCGGCCGGCTTGGTCGAGCGGGCGAGCCGGTGAACGCGCCCGCAGCCGTCCTGCCCGTCACCGCCGGCCGCCCCCGCGACCACGGAGCCGGCATGCGCGCCGCGATGCGCATCGAGATCCGCAAGTTGATCACCACCCGCGCGTGGTGGGTCCTCGGGCTGGTCGCGATCGCGGTCGCGGTGCTGGTGACGGTGCTGACCGTCGCCGGCGCGAACGCCAGCCGGCACTCACCGCTGGAGATCTTCACCGGTGCGCTCATCGGCGGCGTGCAGACGGCCTACATGATCACGGCGATCGCCGGGATCACGGCCGTCGCCGGTGAGTACCGCCACCACACCGTCACCGCGAGCTACCTGGCCATCCCCCATCGCGGAAGGCTGATCAGCGCCAAGCTCGTCGTCCTCGCCGGCTACGGCCTGCTCGTCGGCGCCGTCACGGTCGGCGTCTGCTCGGCGATCGCCGCGCCGTGGCTGTCGGCCCGGCACCTGCTCAACGGCACCGTCAGCGCCGCCGGCGTGACCCGCGCCGTGGTGGGCGGCACGGTCGCCATCGCGGTCATGACCGCGGTGGGGGTCGCCGTCGGGGCGCTGCTGCGCAACCAGATCGCCGCGGTCGGCGCGCTGCTGGTGTACCTGTTCGCGATCGAGCAGACCGTGAACAACATCTCCGCCACCCGCTCCGTCTACCCCTACCTGCCCGGCGGGGCGGTTCAGGCACTCGCCTTCAGCGGCCACCGCGCCTTCGGATCCCCGACCGGGGCCGTGCTGCTCAACCCCTGGCTCGCCGCGCTGCTGATCGTCGGGTACGCGGTCGTCATCACGGCCGTCGCGGTGCGCACCTCGATCCGGCGCGACGTCAGCTGAGCGCGCCCTCGCCGGCCGACTCGCGATCCGGCGCCGCCCCGGCCGGGGCGACCGGTGGCCCGGACCGGGTGCGCAGCCGGCCGGCGCCGCCCAACCCGAGGACCAGGAAGGCCGCGGCGACGACCAGCGCCCACCGCGTGGCGTCCGCGAATCCGCTCGCGAGGGCGTCGACCGCGGCCTGGGTGTGCGGGCCGAGCGGGCCGGCGGTGCCCTGCGCGCGCAGTTGGGCGATCGTCGTGCCCGCCGACTCGCGGGTCGCGCGCGCGACGGAGTCGGCGCTGCCCCCGGTGACCCCGGCCGAGTGCAGCGCGGGCGGGAGGGTGAGTGTGAGAGCCATGGACAGCGCGGCCCCGGCGAATGCGGTGCCGAGCGCGGAGCCGAACTGACGCAGCGTGCTCTGGGTCGCCGAGCCCTGCCCGGACTGGTCGACCGGGACGTCCCGCAGCACGGTGCCGGTCAGTTGCGCCGACGCCAGGCCGAGGCCCAGGCCGTAGACCACGAGGGGGCAGGCGACGACCCACCCCGGCGTGCTGCCCCGGACCACCAGGGCCAGCACGAGCACGGACCCCACCTCGAGGGCGAGGCCGAGCACCACCGTCGCCGGCGACCCGAGGCGGCCGGCCACCTGGCGGGCGGTCGCGCCGGAGCCGAAGGCGCCGACGGCCATGGCCGCGAGGACGAGGCCGGCCTGCATGACGTCCAGACCCAGGGCGTTCACGAGGTACAGCGGCAGCACGAACAGGACGGCGAACTCGCCGACCGCGACCATGGCCGCGGTGGTGTTGCCCCAGGAGAAGGTGGCCAACCGGAACAGCTTCAGGTCCAACAGCGCCGAGCGGCGCACCTTCTCCCGGTGCCGCTCCCACACCACGAACAAGGTCAGCGCGACGACCGCGATCGCCAGCAGCACCGGCACGATCGAGACGGACCCACCGGCCCGCCAGGTCCAGCCGAAGACGGTGAAGTCGGCCTTGGGCCGCCACCAGCCCAGGTCCGGGCCCTCGATCACCGCGAAGACCAGGGCCCCGAATCCGATGCCGGACAGCAGCGCCCCGTCGACGTCGGCCCCGGGCCGGTCGATGCGGCCCCGGGTCTCGTCCACCGTGGCCAGGGCCGCCAGCAGCACGATCGCGCCGAGCGGGGTGTTGACCAGGAAGATCCAGTGCCAGGACGCCCACTGGGTCAGCGCACCACCGGCGAGCGGGCCGACGGCGGCCGCGCCGGAGATGACGGCGCCCCACACGCCGAAGGCGGCGGCCCGGTACCGGCCGCGGAACGTGGCGTTCACGGTCGACAGCGTCGAGGGCATGATCAGCGCGGCGCCCACCGCCTGCACCGCCCGGGCGACGATCAACGGCTGCGCGGAGTGCGCTGCCGCCGCGAGGATGCTGCCGGCGACGAACACCACCAGGCCGGCCAGGAACAGCCGCTTGCGACCCCACCTGTCGGCGAGCCGGCCGGTCGCCAGCAGCAGCGCGGCGAGCACCACGGCGTACAGGCTGTTGACCCACTGCGCGTCGGTGAGGTCCAGGTGGATGTCGCGGATGATGTCGGGCAGCGCTACGCCGACGATGGTGCCGTCGAGGACGATCAGGCCCAGGCCCGTCGCCAGGACGGCCAGCGCGAGCCACTGCCGTCGGGTCGGCGGGGCCTCGGCCCCGCCGACCGGGAGTTCCCCCGTCACGGCACGGAAGCTACCGCCGGTTCCGCGGTTGCCGGAACACTCGGCCGGACGATCGCGCGGCCCAGGGCCACCATCAGCAGGATCAGGCCGACGGTGAGCAGGATGTGGCCGAGCCCGGCGATCCCGGAGATCATCGACGAGCCCTCCCGCCCGACGACGGTCAGCGAGCCGTGCCAGGTCATCATCGCGGCCGTCACGACCACCCCGGCGTTGTAGGTCCAGAAGAACCAGCCGAACGTGCGACCGGCGGAGAGCGTGAACACCTTCTCCAGGACGAGCACCAGCAGCAGCGCGAGGAAGCCGAGGACGAGCAGGTGGGTGTGCACGACGCCGAGCTGGGTGAAGCGGCTGTCCGGGAAGTCGTGCGCCTTGGTGAACTCGCGCAAGAACAGCCCGGAGGCCAGCCCGACTATCAGGTAGGAGAATGCGGCGCAGAACAGGGCGCGCATCGAGATCGGTTTCATGGGTGACCTTTCGGTGTCGCGACCGGAGAGCGGTCGGAGGGCATCCGTCCCACCCAGTCCACCAGCACCGGGCGGCCGGTGCATCGCTCGCGAGGGCGAGTCCGGCATCAATCGAAAGTTGGGTGTGGTGCGGACCGACGCCGGTTCGGCCAGTAGCACAGCGCGAGCAGGATCAGCGCCGGCCCGGTGTTGGGGTCGGTGGCCGCGCCCGTCGCGATCTGCCCGAGATCCTCCCCGACCACCCAGATGACGGCCGCGACGGCGACGGCAAGGACGAGGCCGGCGCGGGTCAGGGCGGGGACGAGCACGCCGGCGGCGATCACCAGGCAGGCCGCCGCGAGCCCGACGGCACAGGCCGCGCCGTGGTGCGCGACCGCCCGCGCGGCCAGGTCGTCGATCGCCACCAGCCAGCGTGGCTCGCCGCCGGCCATCCCCGAGATCATCCCGGCAGCGGCCGAGGGTTCCCGCTCCGCGGGGCGCAGCGCCTCGAAGGCGAACGCGGACCACAGCAGCACCCACACCGCCCGCGCGCCCCGGCCGCCGAGCAGCCCCTGGACGGCGACGCCCCCGCGGCGGCCGTCGGGAGCGCCCGCGCGGGGGCGGGGTGGCCACAGCAACACCGCGACGACGGCGTACAGCACGACCGCACCCGGCAGCCCCATCAGCGGGGACTGCGGACCGGCCAGCGTCGAGCCGAGACCCTCCCCCAGCCACCACACCAGCAGCGCCCACACGATCGAGGCGGCCAGTGCGAGACGGACCGTCGCGGCCACGAACAGCCCCGCGGCGATGGCGAGTTGGACCGTGGCGAACAGCGCGTTGCACACGACGAGGTGGGCCGACAGCAGCCCCGCCGCCCAGCGCACCGGACCTGCGACCCAGGCGGGGCTGCCGTCCGCCGCCGGGCGGATGACCCCGTCCGGGAACGCCTGGGTGAACATGAACGGCTGGTACTGCAAGGCGGCGTCGAGCAGCCACAGCAGCCCGAGCAGCCGGGTCAGCGTCCGGCGCCGGTGCGCCGCACCGGACAGGGACCTGACCGAGGCCGCGCGCGACGGGCGGCCGATGACTGCCGCGCTCACTGCGGGGTCCCCGCGAAAGTGCGCAGCAGTTTCGTGGGGTGTGCTCACGCGGGTTGCGACGAGATCAGTTCGGCGAAGACGACGATGTTGGACTCGTAGCTGTGGATGGAACGGTCGAACGTTCCCCCGCAGGTGATCAGCCGCAACGCCGCGTACTTCGTGTTGCCGTAGACGGTCAGGGTCGGGAAGTCGGCCTTGCGGTACTCCACCACCTGCTGCGCCTCGAAGACGCCGACCTGCCCGTCGGCGAGGGTGACGTAGATGCGGTCGCCGGGGCGCACGTCGCCGAGCCGGAAGAAGACGGCCGGACCGTAGGCGGCCGAGTCGACATGGCCCAGGATCACCGCCGGCCCCGGCTGCCCGGGTGTCGGGGAGACGTCGAGCCAGTAGGCGTGCGAGTCGCGATCGAGCGGCGGGGTCCGGATCTCGCCCGTCGCGGTCAGGCCGATCGGCCCGAGGCTGCTGTCGACCCCGATCGACGGGATGCGGACGGTGACCGGCAGCGAGCGGGCCAGCACCGGCCCGGACACGCTCGGCGACGGGGCCGGGGACGAACCGGCCGGCGGCGCCGCGGACACCGACACCGACGGGTGGATCGGGATCGGCCTCGCGGCCGATGCCGGCGGCTGGGGTGCGTGCTGCTGCGCCGTCACGAAGGCGACGATCGCGACGACGCCGGCGACGAGCAGGACCACACCCGCCGTGGTCGACAGGTGCCGGACACGGCGGGTGTGGCTGCCCATGGTGCTTCCCCTTCCGGGAGTCGATCGTCAGCGGCCGGGCGGTCAGCCCTTGCTGCTGCGGCGCCGGATCGCGAAGGCACCGCCGGCGGCCAGGAGCAGCCCGCCACCGAGGCCGAGCAACGCCTCGTCCTGAATACCCGCGGTGCTGCCACCGCCGGTCGGGCTGCTGCCCACCGGCACGGCGGACATCTGCGAGGCGGTCAGCACGCCGCACAGCGCCGGCGCGGTCCCGATCAGCGCCAGCGGCTTGCTCGCCCCGGGCAGCGTGACGCCCAGCGAGTTCGGGGTGGTCAGCGACGCCTTCGGGGCGTTGACCGGGTTCAGCCCGTGCACCACCACGACGGCCTTGTTGTCCTGGATGGCCGTCAGGGTCGCCTGGTTGATCGTGAAGGTGCGCTGGTAGGTGAAGCTGCCGCCGCCGGGCGCGAGCGTCACGTCGGTCGCCGTCGAGGTATCGGTGGCACCGCTGGTCGACAGCGTCGTGCCGATCATGCCGTACGCGGGCTGCCCCTCGACGGTGCTGATCACGCCGTCGCCGTTGGTGTCGGCCGACGACGTCGGGCACTGGTCGTTGCCGTTGATGTGGATGTGCTGCACGTGCGGGAACGGCTTGCCGGCGAACGCGGCGGGGATCCCCAGCGAGTTCAGGGTGGCCGTGTCCGTCGGCAGGGTGTCCGCCAGGCCCGTCACGTGCTCGGTGACGGTCGCCTGGTCACCGTTGAGCGTCAGCGTGAAGGTTCCCGACGCCGCACCGGACGGCGTGTTCAGCGCGACCGGGTCGAGCGTGGCCTGATAGGTGCTCGTCGAGGCAGCGGCATTCGCCGGCAGCGCGAGTGCCAGCCCGGCCAGGGCGGTGATTCCGGCGACCGCCAGCGGCACCGCCAGCAATGGACTCTTGCGCATGAGCATGAGGTCCTTCCTGCTCGTCACGGCCGGGGCACGGTGCCCCGATCCGGGTAACACCTCTCGTTCGACCCGATCCGCCACCGCGGTTCCACCAGCGGCGCGGGAGACATCGGTCCCGTCCGGATGGATCCGTCGCGGTCGCAGGTCACGAACAGCAGTACGGCAGGGTCCGCGCCGCCGCGCGCCGGAACGCCACCTGCCCGAAGGGAGCCCGCGATGAAGGTCAGGACGGCGGCACTCGGCGTCGCGCTCGCAGCCACCTCGCTGCTCGCGGGGTGCGCCTCGGGCGCAGCCGCACCGCACGGCGCGGCGACCCGGCCCGGCGAGATGCCCGCGGGCATGGTCATGCCGGACGGGTCGACGATGGCGCCGGGATCGCCCGGGACCGCCCCCTCGGCCGCCGCGCGCATGATCTGCAGCGCCGAGACGCGCAACGACATCGCCGCGATCTTGTCCGTGGCGCCGGCCCCGGACCCGGCGGCGACCTGGCGCGGCGGCACCTACACGTGCACCTACCGCCTGCCGTCGGGGACGATCGTGCTGTCGGTACACGAATCCCCCGACGGCGCGACTGCCGCCGCGTACACGTCCGGCCAGCGCAAGGCCATGCCCGGCGCGCACGACCTCGCCGGGCTGACCCCGATCGCGTTCGGCACCCCCGACGGCCTGCTGGTGCTGCGCAAGGACGACGACACCCTCCGCGTGGACACCACCGCGCTGGCGCCGCGCTCCGATCCGCGGTACCGGCACCGCGCCGAGTTCGGTTACGAGATCGCCGCCGTCATCCTGGGGTGCTGGACCGGAGGCTGACGGTTTCGGCGCCGGTGTTCAGCGGTAGAACGGACGCGTGCCTCCCGACCCGTCCTCGCTGCTCCGGCGACCGGTGGTGGTCGCACCGATGGGCGGCGGCCCGTCCACGCCGGAACTGGTGATCGCGGCGGCCCGCGCCGGTGCGTTCGCGTTCCTCGCCGCCGGTTACCGCAGCGTCCAGGAGATGCGTGCCGAGATCGCGGCGGTGCGCGACGCGACCCGCGAGCCGTTCGGCGTGAACGTCTTCGTCCCCGGCTCCCCCGCCCGCGACCAACCGGCGCTGGCGCGCTACCTGGCGACGCTGGAACCCGACGCGGCCGCGCTGGGTGTGCGGCCGGGTGACCCGCGATGGGGTGATGACCGCTGGCGGGACAAGGTGGACGCGCTGCTCGCCGACCCGCCGCCGCTGGTCGGGTTCACGTTCGGCTGCCCGCCGCCCGCCGACGTGGCGGCGCTGCAACGCGCCGGAAGCGCCGTCGCGGTCACGGTCACCAGCGCCGTCGAGGCCGCGACAGCCGCGGCCGCCGGCGCCGACCTGCTGTGCGTGCAGGGCGACGAGGCCGGCGCCCACCGGGGCGGGTTCGACAACCCGGCGACGGCGCCCGCCGGCACCGCACTGCTCGACCTGGTCGCGCAGGTGGCCGCGGTGACCGACCTGCCGCAGTGGGCCGCCGGGGCGGTGATGACGGCCGAACGCGCCGGCGCGGCCCGGGCGGCCGGGGCGCTGGCCGTCCAGTGCGGCACGGCGTTCCTGCGCTGCGCCGAGAGCGGGGCCCATCCGGTCCACAAGGCCGCCCTCGCGGACCCGCGCTACGACGCGACGACGGTGACCCGGGCCTTCAGCGGGCGCCCTGCCCGCGGGCTGGTCAACGGGTTCGTCGGCGCACACCCGGATGCGCCGGCCGCGTACCCGGAGATCAACGCCGCGACGCGCCCGCTGCGCACCGCCGCCGCGGCGGCCGGCGACACCGAGCGCATGAGCCTGTGGGCCGGGACCGGCTACCGCCAAGCACTGGCGGTCCCGGTGCGCGAGGTGGTCGCGCTGCTGGACCCCGACCGGCACTGACCGCCCGGGGGAGGCGGCTCACCTGTCGAAGCGGTGCCTGCCGTAGAGGTCGTGGAAGTGGTGGTCGTGCTGCCAGGCCGTCTCGGTCGGCAGGATCAGCGCCGCGCCGATCACCCCGGCGACGAGCACGAGCGCCAGCACCCACCCGCGGGCCGCGCGGCCCGGCGTGCGGGCCGCGCGCGCGACGCGCCGGCCCGCCAGTTCCACCGCCGGGACGATCCGGGCGAGCACGTGCAGGCCCGCGCTCACCGCGAACACGATGAAGAACCCCTGGTGCAGGGTCAGCACGTCCCACCCCTGGCCGAGGAAGGTCACCAGCGGGCTCCGCCCCGCCTCGGGCCCGAGTGCCATCAGTGCCAGGCCGGTGCCGAACAGCCCGAGCGTCGAGGCCACCAGGAGCGGGCCGAGAACCCGCAGCAGCATCGGCGGCGGCCCGGCCTGCCGGTAGTCCCGCTGCCCCGTGTAGTAGCGCACTATCCGCCACCCGGTCGAGGCGGTCTTCAGCAGCGCCACCGGGACCAGGATCGTGCCGACCACGACGTGCCAGGTCAGCATCCCCGTGACGTCGAGCGCGGTGACGATCTCGACCACCACGAGCACCAGCAGGACCAGCCCGGTCCAGGCGGTCAGCCGCGCGTTCCCGGCCGGGCCCCCCGCCCGGGGCCGGCTCGGGTCCTCCCGGTGCGCGTGGCCGGCCGCGACGTGGGCAGCGTCGAGCAAGAGGGTGCGGGCACTCACGGCTTCGTTTCTGCCACCAGAAGATGGGCCCACTCTCAGGGATACCTGGACGTTG
>SCQZ01000468.1 GCA_004299665.1 Jatrophihabitans sp. | reverse complement strand
TCCCGTCCCCGCGCTACCTGCCCCGGGTCGCGCTCGCGGCGCTGGAGGCGGAGGCGTTCCTGACCCGGCCGCACCGGCTCAAGCGCCTGCTCGGCCGGGCATAGGCCGCCGAGCAGAACTCGTAGTCCGCGGACCCGGCCGCGGGCGCGATCAGTCATGGTTCGCCCTGATTGCGGCAAGGATCCCACTACCTCGGGCCCTCAGTCTCCGCTAACGTGCTGCCGATCGACCAACCATCTCTCACATGGGAGGAACACAGTAATGCGCAGAGCTGTGCAGGTACTCGCGCTCGCGGCGGGCTCGACGGCACTGGTGCTGTCCGGGACCGCCGTCGCATCGGCGAAGAACACCGCGCCGGCGGCGTACACGTGCACCGGCGGTGAGATCCCGTCGGGCAGCTACGCCAGCATCGCGGTCCAGGGCCCGTGCGCCGTCGGCGCCGGCGCCGTGATCGACGTCGTCGGCAGCGTGAACGTCGCCGCGGGTGCCATGCTCGACGCGCAGAGCGCGCCGTCGACGATCACGATCGGGCACAACGTCACCGGCGCAGCGGGCTCGCTCGTCGGTCTGGGCTGCCAGCCGCCGTCCTACACGGGCAACTCGGCGCACGAGTGCGCCGTCGAACCGGACGGGCACTCCACCGTCGTCGTCAACGGCAACGTCACCGTCTCCGGCGCGGCCGCGGTCCTGCTGAACGGGATCACGGTCAACGGGAACGTGACGCTGTCCGGCGGCGGCTCCGAGATCCCCTGGTCGATCAAGAACAACACGATCGGCGGCAACCTGACGGTGAGCGGGCAGACGACCGAGTGGCTCGGCGTGCTGTTCAACCAGATCGGCCGCAACGCGACGCTGACCGACATCGTGGTGACCGACGAGCATCCCGGCGCCCCGGGCGTGTACGTCGTGCGCAACGCGGTGGGTCAGAACCTCGTCTGCTCCGGGCTGGCGCCGGGGGTGTCCGGCGGCTTCGTTCCGGGCAGTGTCAACACCGTCGGCCACAAGGCCGTCGGTCAGTGCGCGTCCCTGGTGTGATGCGGTTCCGGGCCTGAGGCCGGGCGGTCGGTGGGGTGGCGCGCGAGTGGGCGTCACCCCACCGGTCACTGTCAGGCGAGCGCGCGCTCGATCGCGTCGACGACCTCCGGGGCGTCCGGCTCGGTGCGCGGGGCGAAGCGCGCCAGCACGTCGCCCTCGGGCCCCACGAGGAACTTCTCGAAGTTCCACTGGATGTCGTCCGCGCCGCCGGCGGCGATCAGTTCGCGGTAGATCGGATCGCGCCCGTCGCCGTTCACCTCGATCTTGGTCGACATCGGGAACGTGACGCCGTAGGTCGCGCTGCAGAACTGCGCGATCTCCTCGTCGGTGCCCGGCTCCTGGGCCATGAACTGGTTGCAGGGGAATCCGACGACGGTGAAGTCCTGGCCGGCGAACCGCTCGTGCAGCGCCTCGAGTTTCGCGTATTGGGGAGTCAGCCCGCACCGGCTGGCCACGTTCACGACCAGGGCGGTCCCGCCACCGGTGAACTCGCCGAAGGTCGTCTGCGCGCCGGCCAGCGTGGTGACCGGCAGTGTCGTCAAGTCGCTCATACGACTGTTCTACCGCAGGCGACGAAGCGGCCGGCCAGGAGCCAGGCAGCCAGGAACTGCGCGTACCAGTGCGCGATCCGACGCGACGGGTCGCGTGCAATCATCCGGTGTGACATCCGGCCGGGATCTGACGCAGCTCTCCGGCCGCCCCACCGTCGGGGGTGAACAGGCGGCAGCGCTGCTGCGCCACTGGGGGCTGCGGGGCACGGTCCGCGAACTCGTCTCCGAGCGGGACCAGAACTGGCTGGTCGAGATCGACGGGATGCCGGCGTACGTCCTGAAGATCGCCAACGCCGCCGACGGACCGGGATCGATCGACCTCCAGCAGGCATTGATGCGCCGGCTCGGCGCGGCAGCGGTGCCGTGCCCACCGGTACACCCGACGTCGTCCGGAGCGCCCTGGGTGCGGGTGGGTGCGCACCTGGCATGGCTGATCGGCTTCCTGCCCGGTGCCCCGCTGGCCGGGGTGCGCGACCCCGGTACCGCCGTCTTCGAGAGCCTGGGCGATGTCGTCGGCCGCTCGGCGGTGGCGCTGGCGGGCTTCGACCACCCGGCCGCGCACGGAAGGGACCTGCAGTGGGACGTGACGCACGCACAGAGGACGCTGCAGGCCCACGTCGGCGCGGTTCGCGGGCGGGCGCGTCAGGACCTGGTGCGCGACGTGCTCGCGCAGGTCCGCGGGCGCCTCGCACCCGCCCTCGCCGCCCTGCCGCACTCGGTGATCCACAACGACGCCAACGACCACAACGTCCTGGTGTCCGGCGGCCGCGTCGCGGGCTTGATCGACTTCGGTGACGCGATCCACACCGCGACCGTGAACGACCTGGCGATCGCCTGCGCGTACGCGATGCTCGACCGTCCCGACCCTGGGTCGGTCGCCACGGCGGTCGTCGCCGGCTATGCCCGTCACAGGACGCTGACGGACCTCGAGCGCGACGTGCTTCCGCTGCTCGTGCGGGTGCGCCTCGCGACGAGCGTCGCGATCTCGGCGCGCCAGCAGCGGCTGCATCCGGACAATGACTACCTGCGCGTCTCCGAGGCACCGGCCTGGAGGCTGCTCGAGCGAGAGGACGGCTTCCCGTTGTGAACACCGCCGAGCTGCTTGCCACCCGTACGGCCCACCTCTCCTCGGCCCTGTCCGTGCTGTACCCGGACGATCCGATCCACGTGGTGCGGGGCCAGGGCCAGTACCTGTACGACGAGCGCGGCACCGAGTTCCTCGACTGCATGAACAACGTGCCGCACGTGGGCCACAGCCACCCGGCGGTGACCGAGGCGGTGTGCCGGCAGCTCGCGCTGGTCAACACGAACACCCGCTTCCTGTACGAGGGGCTGGCCGAGTACGCGCAGCGGCTGACCGACCTGCTGCCGGACCCGCTGAGCGTGTGCGTGTTCGTCAACTCCGGCAGCGAGGCGAACGAGTTGGCGCTGCGCATGGTCCGGGCCCACACCGGCCGGCGCGAGGTGGCGGTGCAGGACAGCGCGTACCACGGGCACACCACCGGCCTGATCGACATCAGCCCGTACAAGTTCGACGGGCGCGGCGGCTCCGGACGGCCGCCGCACGTGCAGGTCGTGCCGCGCCCCGACCCGTACCGCGGCCGCCACCGGGGAGCGGACAGCGGTCCGCGCTACGTGCAGGAGGTGCGCGACGCGCTGGAGCGGTGCCGTCCGGGCGCGTTCTTCGCCGAGCCGCTGATGGGCACCGGCGGGCAGATCGTCCCGCCCGACGGCTATCTGGCCGGCGCGTTCGAGGCCGCGCGGGCCGCCGGCGCGGTCGCGGTGGCCGACGAGGTCCAGATCGGTTTCGGCCGGGTCGGGACCTCCCTGTGGGCCTTCCAGTCCCAGGGCGCCGTGCCGGACATCGTGACCCTGGGCAAGCCGATCGGGAACAGCTACCCGCTGGGCGCGGTCGTGACGACACCCGAGGTCGCCGCCTCCTTCGCCGGCGGGATGGAGTACTTCAACACCTTCGGCGGCAGCCCCGTGGCGTGCGCCGCGGGGCTGGCGGTCCTGGACGTCCTGGAGCGGGAGCGCCTGCAGGAGCACGCCCGGGTCGTCGGCGCCCACCTGCTGGCGGGGTTGCGGGCCGTCGCACAGCGGCACGAGGCGATCGGGGACGTGCGCGGCCAGGGCCTGTTCGTCGGCATCGAGCTGGTGACCGACCCCGAGGCCCGCACCCCCGCGACCGATCTGGCCCGCAAGCTCGTCGCCGCGCTGCGGCGGGAGCGGATCCTGGTCTCGCGCGACGGTCCCGACGACAACGTGATCAAGATCAAGCCGCCGCTGCCGTTCTCCGCCGCCGACGCCGACCGGCTCGTGGCTGCGATCGACCGCCATCTTCCCTGACGGGCGCGCGAGGACGATGATCGCGGTCGTGGACGCTCGTACCCATCAGCAATCGATCGTCGTGGCCGCCACCGCGCAGCAGGTCTACGACCTCGTCTCGGACGTGACGCGGACGGGGGAGTGGAGCCCGGTGTGCCGCTGGTGCCGGTGGGACGACGGCGACGGCCCGCGCGTCGGGGCGCACTTCACCGGGCACAACGAGACGCCGGAGCGCACCTGGGAGAGCCGCAGTGAGGTCGTGGTGGCACAGCCGGGGCGCGAGTTCGCCTGGGAGGTGAACGGCGGCTGGGTCCGGTGGGGCTACACCATGAACGACGTCGACGGCGGCGTCGAACTGACCGAGTCGTGGGAGTTCCGGCCGCAGGGCATGGCCGGGTTCGTCGAACGGTACGGCGACGCGGCGCCGGCGCAGATCGAGGAGCGCACCCGTACCGCGCACGCCGGGATCGCGGTGACGCTGGCGGCGATCAAGCGCATCGCGGAGGCGGCAGCTCGCTGAGACCTGCTGGTTACGGTCGCGTAACCTACGCTAGCGTAGCCTCATGGACGTCCTGGTCGAGCTCGAGCCCACCGTCGCCGCCAACCTCGATCGCCATCTGCGGCTCGCCCGCGAGTGGCACCCGCACGACTACGTGCCCTGGAGCCGCGGGCGCGACTTCGCGTTCCTCGGCGGCGTCGACTGGCAACCCGAGGACTCGTCGCTCGATCCGGTCGCCCGGACCGCGATGATCGTCAACCTGCTGACCGAGGACAACCTGCCGTCCTACCACCGCGAGATCGCCACGCGCTTCGGGCGGGACGGCGCGTGGGGGGAGTGGGTCGGGCGCTGGACCGCGGAGGAGGGACGGCACGGGATCGCGCTGCGCGACTACCTGGTCGTCACCCGCGGCGTCGACCCGGTGGCCCTCGAGCGGGCGCGGATGACCCACATGAGCGCCGGGTACGACTCCGGCGACAAGACGGCGCTGCGCGCGCTGGCGTACGTCTCGTTCCAGGAACTGGCGACCCGCGTCTCACACCGCAACACCGGCCGCGCGAGCGGGTGCCAGGTCGCCGAGCAACTGCTGGCCCGCATCGCCACCGACGAGAACCTGCACATGGTCTTCTACCGCAACCTGATGTCCGCGGCGCTCGACCTGGTCCCGGACGAGGCGATGCAGGCGATCCGCGACGAGGTGGTCAGGTTCGCCATGCCGGGCGCGAGCATGCCCGACTTCGCGCGCAGTTCGCTGACGATCGCCAAGGCCGGGATCTACGACCTGCGGCTGCACCACGACGAGGTGGTGATGCCGGTGCTGCGGTACTGGCGGGTGTTCGAGCGCACCGATCTCGGCGCGACCGGCGAGCAGGCCCGTGACGAGCTCGGTGACTTCCTCGCCGAACTGGACCGGCGGGCCGCGCGCTTCGTCGAGCGCCGCGCGGCGGCCGCCGCGGTTCCGGTGGCCTGACCCGGGCGCGATTGAATAGGTCTCGACCCGACGAGGTGGGGAGAGACGATGCAGGCGCCGAGTGCCAGCTACTCGATCACGGTCCGGCTCGAACTGCCGGCCGGCGGGAGCGCGATCAGCAACCTGACGACGGCCGTCGAGAAGGCCGGCGGCGCCGTCACGGCACTGGACGTCACCGCCAGCGGCGCGGACCGGCTGCGCATCGACGTCACCTGTGCCGCGAGCGACACCCAGCAGTCCGACCGCATCGTCGAGGCGCTGCGTGAGATCGACGGCATCGTCGTGCACAAGGTCTCCGACCGCACCTTCCTGATGCACCTCGGCGGGACCATCGAGATGGCCGGCAAGCACCCGATCCGCAACCGGGACGACCTGTCGATGATCTACACGCCCGGTGTCGCGCGGGTGAGCCTGGCGATCGCGGCGAACCACGACGACGCGCGGCGCCTGACCGTCAAGCGCAACGCGGTCGCGGTCGTGACCGACGGCTCCGCGGTGCTCGGGCTCGGCAACATCGGCCCGGAGGCGGCGCTGCCGGTGATGGAGGGCAAGGCGGCGCTGTTCAAGCGGTTCGCGGGCATCGACGCCTGGCCGATCTGCCTGGACACCCAGGACACCGACGAGATCGTCTCCGTCGTCCGGGCGATCTCCCCGGGCTTCGCGGGCATCAATCTCGAGGACATCAGCGCGCCCCGCTGCTTCGAGGTCGAGGCGAGGTTGAAGCAGCTTCTCGACATCCCGGTGTTCCACGACGACCAGCACGGCACCGCGGTGGTCGTGCTCGCGGCGCTGCGCAACGCCCTGCGGGTGGTGGGCAAGTCGCTGGAGACGGTGCGGATCGTGATGAGCGGTGCCGGGGCCGCCGGCAGCGCGATCCTGCGCGTGCTGCTGGCGGCCGGCGCCACCGACGTCGTCGTGGCGGACATCGAGGGGGTCGTGCACCGGGATCGGCCGGGGCTGCACCCGTCGCTCGTCTGGCTCGCCGAGGCGACGAACAAGGCCCACCTGACAGGAAGCCTGCGCGAGGCGCTGCGCGGTGCGGACGTCTTCGTCGGCGTCTCGGCCCCCGACCTGCTGACCGGCGCCGACGTCGCGACGATGGCCGGCGGCGCGATCGTCTTCGCGCTCGCGAACCCGGACCCGGAGATCGACCCCGCCGAGGCGCGCGAGCACGCGGCGGTGGTCGCGACCGGCCGCTCGGACGCGCCCAACCAGATCAACAACGTGCTGGCGTTCCCGGGGGTGTTCCGGGGGCTGCTCGACGCCTCGGCCACCCGGGTCGACGCGCCGATGCTGATCGCCGCGGCGGACGCGATCGCGCGCACCGTCACCGACCGCGAGCTCAACGCCAACTACATCATCCCGAGCGTGTTCCACCCGGACGTGCACACCGCGGTCGCCGAGGCGGTCCGGGCAGCGGCGCAGCGCGGCGGCTGACCGGCGTTGCGGCCCAAGGTCCGCCGGTCGCGGGACGTTCGGGCATCGCGGCGGCGCTCCGGTGCCCGACACACTGGGGCCGAGACCGGGAGGCGACCGTGGAGCGGTCAGCGGGGACCCGCAGGGTGGTGTTCTGGATCGTCGTCGCCGCGACCGTCGCGGCGGTCGTGGTGGCGATCGGCGACGGGCTGAACCCGGACAACGCCGAGGGCTGGGTCGCGGCCCCGATCGAACTGGCATTCATGGCGCTGCCGCTCGCGCTGGTCGCGGTTGGCCTGCACTCGGGCAACCGCCGGGTGGCGCGCCGGACCGCCGTGGCCGCGTTGGTGCTCGCCGTGGCGGTGACGTTCGTGCTCGTGATGCAACTGGTCGATCCGAACGAGACGCTGCGCGACCGGCTGATCCAGGCCGGCGCGCTGGCGGTGTATCTCGCGGCGTTCGGCGTCGAGGCCCCGTCCCTGCGCCGCTGAGAGCGAGCAGGGGCGGCGATGGGCCGGTTCCGTGACGGGGAGCCGGCCCCGGGCTACGGGGCGAGCAGGCGCAGCACCTCGGCGTCCGGGACCGGTGCGAAGTCCCGGTAGTACCGGCCGACGCCGCCGAAGCACCCGGGCGCGGCGATCTCGGGACAGACGACCTCGTCCGCGACGTCGCGCAGCAGCAGCACC
>SCQZ01000467.1 GCA_004299665.1 Jatrophihabitans sp. | reverse complement strand
TCGAGGATCGAGACGGTGTGGAACCGCACCTGCGCCAGGTTCTTCTTCACCGCCTCGTCGAGCCAGGCGTGGGACTGCTGCTCGAACTGCGCGCAGACCGGGCACTGGAAGTCCTCGTAGATGTCCACGGTGGCGGCCGCCTTCTTGCCGTAGACGACGCCGTTGGCGACCGAGGCGTGCGCCGCGATCAGGGAGCCCTGGATCTTCGCGCGGCCGGCCTGCACCCCGATCCCGATGAACGACACCAGCGCCACGACGACGGCCAGCGAGCCGCTGAGGTACAGCGTGCGGTCCCGGGCGGCCTTGCGGCGTTGCTCGAGCAGCGCGTTGTACTTGCGGGCACCCTGCTCGCTGCGCAGCCGCTTGGCCGACGGGGGTGCGACGTCGTCGTTGCGCGCCAGCAACGCGTCGACCGACAGCGAGGTCATCGACCAGATCACGAGGTACCCGGCCAGGACCAGCAGCCCGACGTCGCGCAGGATCTCCAGCGTGTACTGGGTCTGGTTCGTCTCGCCGCCGCCGCCGAAGCAGCCGCAGTCCAGCTTCAGGCCGCGCGCCGCCGCCTGCACGATCCCGATGAGGAACACGACCAGCAGCACGCCGGAGACGATCGCCGCGAGCCGCACGACGACACCCAGGATCAGCAGCACGCCGAGGCTGAACTCCAGGACCGGCAGCCCGTACGCGATGGCCTTGGACAGCCACTCGGGCGTGGCGTCGTACGCGCGGACCGCGAGCAGGAAGACGCGGGGCGAGCGCAGCTTCTCCCAGGCGGCCCAGATCCAGATCACGCCCAGGAACACCCGGACGACCAGACCGGCGGGCTGCACGAGCCGCCGCAGGGTAGCGAGATTCACCGCGCCGATTCTGCCTGACGAGTCAGCCGGCTGACGCGACGACCGGCAGGTCGTGCGCGATCTGGTCCGCCTCGTTGCCGTTGACGACGAACGAGACGCGCGCATAGTCGTCCGGCCCGTACAGCAGGACCTGCGTCGAGTGCGTCTGCCCGCCGTCCTCGGCGAGGAAGACGTGCGCGGCCGCCTGGGCGGCGTCGACCTGCTGCCGGGTGCCGTGCAGCCCGACGTAGGTCGCGGCGACGCCGCCGGAGAACTTCGCCAGCCAGGCCGCGATCACCGGCGCGGTGTCGTGCTCGACGTCGGTCGAGACGAACACGACGTAGGTCCTGCGCTGCAGTTCCGGCGGCACCTTCGTCAGCGCGATGCGGATGTCGGCCATCGTCGTGGGGCACTCGTCAGGGCAGCGGGTGTAACCGAAGAACAGCAGCGTGGGGTGGCCGGCGGTGGCCGATCCGAACGCGAACGGCTCGCCCCGGTCGTCGGTGAGGGTGAACGAGGGTCGCGGGCGCGGCGTCGAGAGCCCGAAACCGGCGTAGCGGCCGGTGAGCGAGGTGTACTGCAGCCCCGTCTGGCGCGGCGTCGGTGTGTGGGTGCTGCTCGCGCACCCGGTGAGGGTCAGTGCGACGGCGGCGGCGCAGGCGGCCCACGCGGCCCCGGCGCGCCTCACCAACTGCCCTGCTTGACCCGCCCGGTCACCACGTGCTCGGCGACGAAGGACATCGTCGGGATCGTGCCGCAGGCCATGATCACCGCGGTGCGCACGAGCGGCCAGCGCTGCTTCAATCCCAGGTGCAGCACGGTCGCGACGTAGACGAGGAACAGGTAGCCGTGGAAGACCCAGAGGATCCCCGTCCCCGGCTCCAGGTGCGGCACGTGGAAGACGTACTTGAGGATCAGCGCGATGGTGCCGGCCAGGAGCACGAAGCCGGTCGCGAAGGCCATCACCCGAAAGCGCAGCAGCGGCCCCCCGACCTTCGTGCCCGCCGGTGCCACTACGGTCACGTGCGCTCCGTCTCCCCACGCGCCAGCCGCGCCAGGTACTCGTTGTAGGCCGCGTGCGTCTCGTCGGCCGGTTCGAAGCCGTCGCGCGCGCTCTGCGGCATGACGTACCGACGGTAGGCCACCGGCGCCTCGGGGGCGGGCACGGCCTCAGCGGGTTGTGCCGACGGGTCCTCCCGGGCGTGGTCGCGCAGCACCCGCAGCCACATCAGGACGGCGAAGCCCGCGAACGCCCACCACTGCAGCGCGTAGCCGAAGTTCTGCAGCGAGAAGTGCTTGGCCTCCGAGACGTGCAACTGCCAGCGCCCGAGGAACACCATGGCCACGGCCGCGGCGAGCACCAGCAGGTGGCCGAGGATCCAGCCGGGCCTGCCCGTGAACCGGTAGCCGCGCCGCACGCCCCCAACGGTACGTCAGACGGCGACCGGTGCCTTGATCGCCGGGTGGTGCCGGTAGTCCAGGACCTCGAGGTCCTCGTAGCGGTAGTCGAACAGCGACCCACGCTCGTGCAGCACCAGCCGCCCGAACGGGTACGGCTCGCGCGAGAGCTGCTCGCGGACCTGCTCGACGTGGTTGTCGTAGATGTGGCAGTCGCCACCGGTCCAGACGAACTCGCCGACGTCCAGGCCGACCTGGGCGGCGATCATGGAGGTCAGCAGCGCGTACGAGGCGATGTTGAACGGAACCCCCAGGAACAGGTCGGCGCTGCGCTGGTACAGCTGGCACGACAGGCGCCCACCCGCGACGTAGAACTGGAAGAAGGCGTGGCAGGGCGGCAGGGCCATCTTGTCCAGTTCGCCCACGTTCCACGCGCTCACGACCAGCCGGCGCGAGTCCGGGTTGGTCCGCAGCTGGTCCAGCAGCACGCTGATCTGGTCGACCGAACCGCCGTCCGGCGTCGGCCAGGACCGCCATTGCACCCCGTAGACCGGCCCGAGCTCGCCGTCCGCGTCGGCCCATTCGTCCCAGATCGTGACGCCGTGCTCCTGCAGCCAGCGCACGTTGGACTCGCCGCGCAAGAAC
>SCQZ01000466.1 GCA_004299665.1 Jatrophihabitans sp. | reverse complement strand
GGTGGCGCCGTCCTGGAGCAACTCGTCGCGGCACACCTGTTCGCCGACCTCCCGGCGATCCTCGACGCGCGGGTCCGGCAGCTGCGCCCGCAGCGCGACGCCCTGCTGGCCGCGGTCGGCGAGCACCTGCCGCAGTGGCGGGCGCGCACGCCCGAGGGCGGCCTGTCGCTGTGGGTGGAGCTCGACGCCCCGCTGTCCACGCCGTTGTCGCTGCTGGCGCCCCCGGCCGGCGTGATCCTCGTCCCAGGCTCGCGCTTCGGGATCGACGGAACGCTCGAGCGCTTCCTGCGGCTGCCCTACGCGCAGCCCGCCGACCGGCTCGAGCAGGCGGTCCGGCGCATCGCCGGCGTCTGGTCGCAGCTCGAGCGCACCGGGACGCGCACCCGTCAGCTCGTCGTCGCCTGATCCTCCCGGCGGCCGTTCCGCCCGGCCGCGCGGGCGCCGGTCATGCGGTCGCGACGCCGTCGGCCCGGGCCTGCGCCGCGACCGCGGCGGCCACCGCCGGCGCGACCCGCGGGTCGAAGGGGGTCGGCACGATGTAGTCCGGCTCGAGCGCGGCGGCGACGACCTCGCCGATGGCCGAGGCGGCCGCCAGCTTCATCGCCTCGGTGATCGTCGTCGCCGCGGCGTCGAACGCCCCGGCGAAGACCCCGGGGAACGCCAGCACGTTGTTGATCTGGTTGGCGAAGTCGCTGCGCCCGGTCGCGACGACGGCCGCGTGCCGGCGCGCGACCTCCGGGTCGACCTCCGGGTCGGGGTTCGCGAGCGCGAACACGATCGCGTCGCGGGCCATCGTCGCGACGACCGACTCGGGGACGTGCCCCGCGGACAGGCCGAGGAAGACGTCCGCCCCGGCGAGCGCGTCGGCGATCGACCCGCGCACCCCGCTGCGGTTGGTGATCGCCGCGAGTTCGGACTTGACGGCCGTCATCCCCTCCCGCGCGCCGTGCAGGATGCCGCGCGAGTCGGCGACCGCGATGTCCCCGATGCCGGCCGCGAGCAGGATCTTGGTGCACGCGACGCCGGCCGCACCCGCGCCGCTGACCACGACCCGCAGATCCGCGAGCGAGCGCCCGGTGACGGTGGCGGCGTTGCGCAGCGCCGCGAGCACCACGATGGCGGTGCCGTGCTGGTCGTCGTGGAAGACCGGGATGTCCAGCCGTTCGCGCAGCCGGTCCTCGATCTCGAAGCAGCGTGGCGCCGAGATGTCCTCGAGGTTGATGCCGCCGAAGCTCGGCGCGATGCGGGCGACGGTGTCGACGATCTCGTCGGCGTCGGTCGTGTCCAGCACGATCGGGACGGCGTTCAGCCCGGCGAACTCGCTGAACAGCGCGACCTTGCCCTCCATCACCGGCAGCGCCGCCGCGGGGCCGATGTTGCCCAGGCCCAGCACGGCCGTCCCGTCGCTGACGACGGCGACCAGCCGCGAGCGCCAGGTATAGGCGCGGGCCAGGGCGGGGTTCTCGGCGATGGCGGTACACACCTCGGCGACACCGGGGGTGTAGGCCAGCGACAGCGACTCGCGGTCGGTCAGGGGCAACAGGCTGCGTACCGCGAGCTTGCCGCCCTCGTGCACGCGGAAGACCTCGCTGCCCGGATCGAACCCCACTGCCCTGCGCCTCGTTCCGCTGCTCGTACCGACGATGAGCCGCTTTCAAGAGGGTACGGCGGCTGCGCTGCGCGCCTGGGGTTCGCCCGGCTGCCCCGAGTGTGTCACAGGCCGGCCTCGGCACGGTCCCGGCCCGGGGGAATCCCACATCCCCGGCCACTTTCGGATGACCGGCCCATGCCGCACACTGTTGTCCGGCACGGCCGAGATCGCGGCCGGCGTCGCCGGCTCGGGAGGATGAGAGATGAACAG
>SCQZ01000465.1 GCA_004299665.1 Jatrophihabitans sp. | reverse complement strand
CGAACACCGAATCGAACCCGCACTCCTCGGCCAACACACCGAACCGCAACAACTCCTGCGGCCCGAACTGCTCGTTCGACGCCTTGTACCCGAACCGAACCGTGGACACGGGTGGATCTCCTTCCGGCCGACTGCGCACCGGGAGCAGAGCGCGCCGCACCACGGTGGTGCCCGGCGCGGTTCCTCGATCCCGCCGGTCCCGAAGCTACCCGAGGCATGCCGGGCCGCCGGCGCGGCCCGGCGCGAGCGCGGCCCCCCGGCCGGACCGGTTCGGGAGATATGCCGTCAGGGCATGCCTCGGACGGCAATCGGTATTTGGTCGGCATGGCACCGATGGGCCAGGCTGGAGACCGTGGGGAAGGGAGCGAGGACGGCGATGGGCGATTCCGGGGCGCACGCGGCGGTGCGCAACTTCGTCGACGGCGCGTTCGTCGAGACCGGGCAGACGTGGAACAAGATCAACCCGGTGGACGGCAGCGTGCTGTCCGCCGTGCACGAGGCCGACGCGGCGCTGGTCGACCGCGCGGTGCGGGCGGCACGGGCGGCGCTGGACGGACCGTGGGGGGAGACGCCGGTCGCGCGGCGCGCCGCACTGCTGCGCAAGGCGGCGGACCGCATCGAGGAGCGGTTCGAGGAGTTCGTGCGGGCCGAGTGCGCCGACACCGGCAAGCCGTTCGCACAGGCGCGCGAACTCGACGTCGCGCGCGCGCCGGCCAACTTCCGCGCGTTCGCGGACACCGTGTCCGCCGCCGGGCAGTCCTCGTTCCTGACCGATCTGGCCGGCGGGCGCCAGGCGCTGAACTACGCGGTGCGCAAACCACTCGGCGTGGTCGCGGTGATCGTCCCGTGGAACCTGCCGCTGCTGCTGCTCACCTGGAAGGTCGCCCCGGCGCTCGCCTGCGGCAACACCGTCGTCGTCAAGCCCTCGGAGGAGACACCGTCGACGGCAACGCTGCTGGCCGAGGTGCTCGACGAGGTCGGCGTGCCGGCCGGCGTCTACAACGTCGTGCACGGGTTCGGCCCCGACTCGGCCGGCCAGTTCCTCACCGAGCACCCCGGCATCGACGGCGTCACGTTCACCGGTTCGTCGGCGACCGGCTCGGCGATCATGCGCATCGTCGCGCCCCGGGTCAAGCCGGTGTCCTTCGAACTCGGCGGCAAGAACGCGGCGGTGGTCTTCGCCGACGCGAACCTGGAGGACACCCTGGCCGGGCTGACGCGATCGGTGTTCGCCAACACCGGGCAGGTGTGTCTGTGCACCGAGCGGGTCTACGTCCAGCGACCGATCTTCGAGGACGTCGCGTCCGGCCTCGTCGAGCGGGCGCGCGCGCTGCGGCTGGGACGGCCCGACGACGACGCCACCACCACCGGGCCGTTGATCAGCCAGGAGCACCGCGACAAGGTGCTGTCCTACTACCGGCTCGCGGAGGAGGCCGGCGCCAAGACGCTCGTCGGCGGCGGGGTCCCCACCCTGGGCGACGGGCTGGACGGAGGGTCCTGGATCGAGCCGACGCTGTGGACCGGCCTGACCAACGCCGACCGGCCGATGCGCGAGGAGATCTTCGGGCCGTGCGCGGCGCTGGTTCCCTTCGACGGCGAGCAGGAGGGCATCGCGCTGGCCAACGACACCGAGTACGGCCTCGCGTCCTCGGTGTGGACCACCGACCTGACCCGCGGGCACCGGGTCGCGCAGCGGATGAACGTCGGCATGTCGTGGGTCAACACCTGGTTCCTGCGCGACCTGCGCTCGCCCTTCGGGGGCGTGGGGCTCTCGGGCATCGGGCGCGAGGGCGGGGAGCACTCGCTGGACTTCTACACCGAGCCGACGAACGTGTGCGTGCAGCTGTGAGCGACGCCCCGGGTGCCACCGCCGGCGGGAGCGAGCATGCCCGCGTGCTCGACGACGCGCAGCGCAACGCGGTCGCGGTGCCACAGTTGCCGGCGGGCATGTCGCTGGCGCAGGCCTACGCCGTCCAGCACGAACTGATCGCGTTGCGGGTGGCGCGCGGCGAGCGCGTCGTCGGCACCAAGCTCGGCTTCACCAGCAAGGCGAAGATGGCGCAGATGGGGGTGTCCGAGATCATCGTCGGGCAGCTCACCGACGCGACGCGCATCGAGGCCGGGGGCGTCGCGCTCGCGCGGTTCATCCATCCGCGGATCGAGCCGGAGGTCGCGTTCCGGCTCGCGCGTGACGTGGACCCCGACGACCCGGACGCGGACGTGGCCACGGCGGTCGACGCGATCGCCCCGGCACTGGAGATCATCGACTCCCGCTACCGCGACTTCCGGTTCGACCTGCCGAGCGTCGTCGCCGACAACACCTCCGCCGCCGCGTTCGTCGTCGGCGACTGGGTCGGACTGGACGGGGACGTGCGCACGATGGCCGACTACGACGTGGAACTGCTCGTCGACGGCACGGTCGCCGAGCGCGGCTCGACCGCCGACATCCTCGGCCACCCCGCCGCTGCGCTGCACGAGCTCACGGTCATGGCCGCCAGGTACGGGTTCTCGCTCACCGCCGGGCAGGTCATCCTGGCCGGGGCGGCCACGGCCGCCGCGCCGTTCGCGGCGGGGCGCGCCGAGGCGCGGGTGCACGGCCTCGGTTCGGTCACGGTGCGGGGCATCTGATGGCCCAGGCGAAGGTCGTGGCGGGCAAGGCCCGCCCGCGCGGGCGGTTCCCGCACGTGAAGCGGGCCGGTGACCTCGTGTACGTCTCGGGCACGTCCTCCCGGCGCCCGGACAACACGATCGCCGGCGCCGAGGTCGATGAGTTCGGCACGACCACCTTGGACATCCGGGCGCAGACCCGCGCCGTCCTGGAGAACATCCGCGACCTGCTCGCCGAGTTCGACGCGGATCTCTCGGACCTGGTGCAGGTCACCGCCTACCTGGTCTCGATGAACGACTTCGGCGGCTACAACGAGGTCTACGGGCAGTTCTTCGACGAGACCGGGCCGACCCGCACCACCGTCGCCGTGCACCAGCTGCCCCACCCGCACCTGCTCATCGAGATCCAAGCGGTCGCCCACCTAGGAGGCACGTCGTAATGAACCTGCAGTCGACCGACTTCCGGCAGTGGATCGAACAGAACCGCCACCTGCTCAAGCCGCCGGTGGGCAACAAGACGATGGCCGTCGGCAAGGACTTCATCGTCATGATCGTCGGCGGCCCGAACGCGCGCACCGACTACCACGTCGACCCGTACGAGGAGTGGTTCTACCAGCTCGAGGGCACCATCCACGTCGACCTCGTGGTGGACGGCAAGCCCGAGTCGGTGACGATCGGGCCGGGCGAGACGTGGCTGCTGCCCGGCAACACGCCGCACTCGCCGCAGCGGCCCGAGCCCGGGTCGGTCGGCCTGGTGATCGAGCGGGTCCGCGAGGAGGGCACGCTGGAGAAGTTCCAGTGGTACTGCCCGACCTGCACCACCCTCGTGCACGAGGTGGAGCTGCAGGTGCGCGATATCGTCGTCGACCTGCCCCCGGTCTTCACGGCGTTCTACGAGAACGAGCA
>SCQZ01000053.1 GCA_004299665.1 Jatrophihabitans sp. | reverse complement strand
CACGATCGCCGCGGCCCTGGCGCCGCAGCTGCGGCCGCTGCTGCCGGGCTGATCCCGGGCGCTGATCCCAGGCCGCTGGGCCGGGCGATCATCTCGCTGGGAGCTGCGGCGAGCCGGTGGTACGGGCGAGTTGATCAGCCGGCGGGCCGGGCGCGGGACGCGCCGAACCCGGCGCGCTCGGCGGCGCGGGCGGCGAGATAGAACGCGAAGCTGATGAAGGTGATGAAGACGCTCGCCTTGATGTCGCTGTCGATGAACTGCAGGCTCAGCAGGAATCCGCCGTCGGCGGCGAGCAGGGCGAACAGGATCGACAACCCGGTGACGACCAGGGGGCTGGCGCTCAGGCGGCGGGCGGTGGCGGCCGGGGTGATCGCCAGGCTGAGCACGAGCAGCGTGCCGACGATCTGCGCGACCTCGGTGACGGTGATCGCGAGGGCGAAGACGAAGACCAGGCCGAGCAGCCGGGTGGGCACCCCGCGGGCCTCGGCCACGTCCGGATCGATCGAGGCGAACAGCAGCGGCCAGTAGACGGCGCCGATGACGACGGTGACGGCGACGGCGATGACGGCGAGGACGACGATGTCGGTGGTGGTGACGGACACGATCGACCCGAACAGGATGTTCGTCGCCGCGGCGGCGTAGCCGTGGTAGTAGCTCAGCAGGAAGACCCCGACGCCCAGGCCGAACGCCAGGATCACGCCGATGGCGGTGTTGCGGTCGGTGTGGCGGGTGCCCAGGACCGCGATCGCGGTCGCCACGACCAGCGATCCGACCAGGGCGCCGCTGACGGCGTCGCCGGCGACCAGCAGGCCGGCGACGGCGCCGGGGAAGGCCAGTTCGGCGGTGCCGTGCACCGCGAAGGCCATGTCCCGGGCGGCGACGAAGGGGGCGATCAGTCCGCTGACCAGCGCGATCAGGGTGGCGGCGATGAGGGCGTGGACCGCGAACGGGTACTGCAGGTAGGTGATGAGGTTCACCGCCGCCCCCCGCCGGGGTGGGGTTCGTGATGGGCGTGCTCGTGCAGCGCGTCGGCGGTGGGCAGTTCGGCGTCGACGGAGTCGGCTGCCCCGACGACGAGGATCCGCCCGCGGACCCGCACCACGTCGATGCGGGTGCGGTACAGCTCGGAGAGCCGCTCGCCGGTCATCACCTCGTCCGGGGTGCCGACCGCCCACCGCCCGCCGACCAGGTACAGGATGCGGTCGACCAGCGGCAGGATCGGGTTGATCTCGTGGGTGACCATCACCACCGCGGTGCCGCTGCCGCGGCGCCGGGCGTCGAGCAGCGCGACGACCTCACGCTGGTGGTGCAGGTCCAACGACAGCAGCGGCTCGTCGCACAGCAGCACGGGCGGGTCGGACACCAGTGCCTGCGCGATGCGCAGCCGCTGCTGCTCGCCGCCGGACAGCTTGCCGATCGGGGCGCGCGCGTACCGCTGCGCGCCGACCGCGGCGATCGCGGCGTCGACGCGCGAGCGGTCCTGCCGGCCCGGGAGGAGCCGGCCGTAGCGGTGGCCCATCGCCCCGAGCGCGACCAGGTCGGTGCCGCGGGCACCGAGGTCGGCGTCGAATCCGCGCTGCTGCGGCACGTAGCCGACCAGGTGACTGCCGCGCCGTGGCGGCTGCCCGGCGACGCTCGCCACCCCGGCCGAGAGCGGCAGCAGGCCGAGCAGCACCTTCAGCAGCGAGGTCTTGCCCGCCCCGTTCGGGCCGAGCACCGCGAGGAACTGCCCGGCGGCCACGTCCAGGTCCAGGCCCTCCCACAGCCGCCGCCCGCCGACTTCCAGTGCCGCGCCGCGCAGCGCGATCAGGGTCTCGGCGTCCGGTCCGGGGGGTGCCGCGCCCGTGTGTTCGCCCACCGCCCTCAGCCGCCCAGCGCGGCGAGGAGCTCGCGCGCCTGCCGCAGTTGCCAGGCCTGGAAGTCCTTGTCGGTGGCCGGGAGCGTCTCGGTGACCGCCACCAGCGGGATCCCGTCGCGGGCCGCCAGGGCCTTGATCTGATCGGTCTGCGGGTCGGTGACCTGGCCGTTGTAGAGCAGCACCTTCACCGCCCGCGTCCGGATCGCGTCGTCGAACGCGGCGGTGTCCTTCGGGCTCGGGTCGGTGCCGCTCTCGACCGCCTGCGCGAATCCGGCCGGTACGCCCAGCACCAGCCCGGCGGCCCGCACCAGGTAGCCGGGCACCCGCTCGGTGTACGCGATCTTCGTCCCTGCGTACTTCGCCCGGATCGTGTCGATCACCGCCGTGATCGGCGCCAGGCTGGCGTCGAATGCCCGGGCGTTGGCCGCGAATGCCGCCGCGTTCGCCGCATCGAGCCGGCTCAGGGCGGCGGCGATCGCGCTCGCGACCCGCGGCAGCTGCGCGGTGTCGTACCAGACGTGCGGGTTCGCGTCCGCCCCGGTGATGCCGAGGACCTGCTGCACCGACAGCACGGTCCGCGACGGGTTCGGGGACGCCTTCAGCAGGCCGTCCATGAAGCTGTCGTAACCGAGCCCGTTCACCACCACGAGTCGCGCCCCGGCGATCGCCACCGCGTCCTTCGCACTGGACTCGTACTCGTGCGGGTCGGTGTTCGGATCGCTGATGATCGAGTCCACCCGCACGTGGTCACCGCCGATCTGACCGACGATGTCGCCCCAGAAGTTCTCCGCCGCAACCACCCGCACCACGCCCGACGCATCGCCCGATCCCGGCGGGTTCGCACCCGCGTCGGACGACCCGCCGCTGCCCGACGAGCCGCACGCGCTGAGCACGAGCAGCAGTGCCACCGCAGGGACCAGCGCCCACACCGCCGTGCGGGTCGGCTTCACGAGGTGACGGAGTCGCACGTCGGCCCGCCCCCCGCCAAGTACAAATGATAATGACTCCCATTCACACTAGCGGACTCTAGCACCGCGTGGACCCGTCCGGCATGTCGCCCCCGCGGCGCCCGGGCACCTCGGCGTTTGCCGTTGCCGTACATCCGCCGTACGGTAGAGCCATGGGCGGCGTGAAGACCCGGCGGCTGGAAGTGCGCACCGACGAGGAGACCGAGCGGCTGGTTTCGGAGGCGTCTGCGTTGCTGCATGTCTCCAAGTCGGCGTTCGTCGAGGAAGCGGTGCGCAGCGCCGCGCAGCGGGTGGTTGCTCGGGCCGACGTGACGCTGATGTCGGCGGAGGTGTTCGACGCGATGATGGCGGCACTCGAGGTCGCAGACCACTCCCCCGAACTGGCCGATCTGGCTCGCCTTCCCCGCATCATCACTCGGTGAGCGCCGCGGCCTACCGGCTTGCGCCGCTGGTCCGCGGCCTCGATCTCGCCGCGTTCGACTGTGGCGAACCGGCATACAACTTCTGGCTGACCGACACCGCGCTGCGCGCGCAGGAGTCCGGCTCGAGCCGCGTCGACGTCCTGCTCGAACAGTCCGGCTCCGACCCGGAACGGGTCGTCGGGTACTTCGCGATCTGTCCGACAACCGTGGTGCGGGACGCGATGCCCGAGCCGGTGCGGCGCGGGATGCCGCGGTCCACACCCGGGTGGCTGCTGGCCAAGCTCGCGCTGGACACCTCGTTGCGCGCAGGGCAGTGGGGACGGCAGCTGCTGCGGGAGGCGCTGGAGGTCATCCTCGACGCCGCCGACCGCGGCGGAGGTGCGGTGATCGTCGTCGACCCTGACAACGAGCGCCTTGCCTCGTTCTATGCGCGCAGCGGGTTCACCGGCACCGGCGCGGGCGACCTGCGGATGTTCGTCAAGGTCGCCACCGTTCGCGCCCACCTACGGCCACCGTCATCGTGGGCGTCGATGAGTGTGCTGCTCGGAGACGATCTGCTCTCGACCCTGCTAGGGGTATCCCCGGCGTCGCTGCATTCGTACCGTTCGCGAGAGCGTCCCACTCCGGACCAGGTCGGGGTCCGACTGCACTTCGTTGCTCTCGTCGTTGCCGACCTGACCGGCAGCTACAACGACGTCGGAGTTCGACGCTGGTTCGACCGGCCCCGCGCCGTTCTGGATGGCCAGACACCCAGGGCAATCCTCACCGGCGACTGGTCGCCGGACGACGAAGCGGTGCGCCGCGTCCGCGATCTTGCCCATACACTGCCCGGCCCCACGCTCACGTAATCGTCTACCGCCCGCGGGGGACTCGCGTCACCTGGACCGACTCGCCTCCCAGGCGCGGTGTGCGCCGAGGACTGTGTCCCACAGCCGCCGGCGCGAGTCGGGTGCGAGGCCGTCGAAGCGCAGGCCGAACACGTCGGCCAGCGTGTCGAACCATTGCGCCGGACGCGTGACCGGATCGGCGGTGAACGCGCCGGAACCGAGACGCGCGAGGACCAGCCCCCTGATCACGTCCACGCCCGTCGCGTCGCGCCGTTCGGCCATCGGCACCTGCACGAAGCCCGAATCGGGCGAGGTCGACAGCCACTCGTGCCGGCCGGTGAAGTCGGTCGGAGCGGCCGGGCCGGCCGTCCACGTCATACTGCGAAATCCCCCGACCGGGTCGTGGATCAGCCGCCATGCACCGTCACCGGCGGTCTCGAGCGTCAGCCGGAACGGCGCTTGCAGGTAGTCCCCGGGCACCAGCGGAAGCGGCTCGTGGAGCGCGTCGCCGAGTCCGGCGTCCACGTACCACCGCCCCGACGGGTTCGCCTCGCAGGGCAGGCCGGTCACGGTCAGCACCAGGTGGTTGCCCACGTCGTCGACGCTCGGCTCGTCACCGTGCACCGCCCCGACGTGCCCGTGCACCGCGTACCCCAGCGAGCGCAGCAGAAGCCCGAGCGCGCCGTTGAGGTGATAGCAGTACCCGCCCCGGCCCGCGAACGCGATGCGCCGCGCCGCCTGCACCGGATCGATCGACCACCGTTCACCGGCCGGGATCCACAGCGTCTCGTAGGGCACCCGCTCCACCTGACGCTGCACGATCGACACGAGGCCCTCGACGGACGGCGGCCCGGCGTCGAGCCCGAGTCGCGCCAGGTACGCGGCGCGGACCGCCGGGTCGAGTTCGTCCGGCGACTCGAACATCCACCCACCTCCCGGCACGGCGACGGCACCTGCCCGTCAGCACGCCAGCGTAGGACGGCCGTCGGACACCGCGGAGTCGCGATGCCACGGCGGTCTGACGCTTCCTTGACGATCCGATGCAGTCGCCTTGACGGCGGGCGAGTACGAATGGGGCCGTGCACCCCGCCGCGGCCGTCCTGCGCGGTCGCCGCACCCCGGGGTGGGCCGCCGCGGCCGCCGGCGCGACACTGGTGGCGCTGGTGGCGGGGCTGATCGCCGCTGGCCCGATCCCGCCGGCCGGTCCCCCGCGGTCCGTGCCGGCCGCCTGGGATGAGCCCGCGGTCCCGGTCACCGTCGTCGGGGACTCGCTCAGCTCCGGGTACCGGACACCCGGCGATCCGTGGACGGTGCCGGCGCAGGCGCTGCTTGACGCCGACGGCATCCCGATGACGCTCACCAACGCCAGCGGCCCCGGCTCCGGGTACGTCGCGCAGGGTGCCGGCGGCGCCACGTTCGCCGACTACGTGATCGCCGGGGTGAGCGCCCGCACCCGCGCCGTCATCCTGTTCGGCTCGGACAACGACCTGCGCGACGGCGCGGTCCCGGACGGGTACGCGGACGCGGTCGCGGCGACGCTCCGGCTGGTCCGCGCGATCGCTCCGGCGGCGCTGGTGATCGTCGTGGGGCCGCCGGGGACGCTCGCGAACCCCGCGGCCGGTCTGACGGCCCTGGACGACACGCTCGGGGGCGTGACGCTCGACAACGGCGCGATCTTCGTCGACGCGCTGGACTGGTTCGCCGGGGCGGACGCCGGGTACCTCGGCCCGGACGGCGAACACCCCGACGTGGCCGGCGAGTCCTACCTGGCGTACCGCTTCGTCACGCTCCTGACGGCGCTGCGCGCCGGGCGGGAGAACCTCGTCACCCGCATCCGCTGACGCCGCGCGCCGGGTGCCACAGGAACGTCGGGTAGTTTTCGCCTCGTGCCCGGCCCGCTGAACCTGCGACATCCGACGTGACGGCCGCGACCTGGGGACTGCTCGTCGCGACCTTCGCCGCCTGCTTCGTGGAGATGGTCGAGGCCACCACCATCGTCCTGGCGATGGGGTTCACCCGCAGCTGGCGCTCGTCCATGATCGGCACCGCCGCCGCCGTCTGCCTGCTCGCCGCGGTGACGGCGGTGGCCGGGTACGCGCTGGCGACCTGGCTGCCACGCTCGGCGCTGCAACTGGTCATCGGCGGCCTGCTGCTCATCTTCGGCCTGCAGTGGCTGCGCAAGGCGATCCTGCGGGCCTCCGGGCGCAAGGCCATGCACGACGAGGACGCGATCTTCGCCGAGGAGCAGGCCGCGGCCCGCGATGCCGGGACCGTCCCGGTCACCGGGCTGGACATGTTCTCCTTCGTCGTCTCCTTCAAGGGCGTCTTCCTGGAGGGGATGGAGGTGGTCTTCATCGTGATCACCTTCGGCCTGAACGCGCACGACGTCCCGGTCGCCGTGATCGGCGCGGCGGCCGCCGTCGTCGTCGTGCTCGCCATCGCGGCCGCCGCCCGCCGGCCGCTCGCGATGATCCCGGAGAACCTGCTCAAGTACGGCGTGGGGTTGCTGCTCGCCAGCTTCGGGACGTTCTGGGCCGTGGAGGGGATGGGGATCTTCCGCAGCGGCGGCGCCAGCATCGCCTGGCCCGGCGGCGACGGTGCGATCCCGGTGCTGATCGTCGCCTGGTTCGTCCTGACCCGGGTGTTCATCGCGGTGCTGCGCGACGAACCGGTGCCGGCGGTGGCGCGATGAGGGCGATCAGGGCCTTCGGCCGCTTCTGGTACGAGTTCCTCATCGGCGACGACTGGAAGATCGCGGCCGCCGTCGTGTCGGCGATGGTGGTGCTCGGCGTGATCATGGCGAGCACCCGGCTGGCCGACTCCGCGCTCGCGGTGCTCGGGGGCGCGCTCGTCGTCGTACTGTTCGCCGCCAGCCTGGTGTGGGACACGCGCCGCCGGCGGTGAGGGTTCGGGCGCGCAGCGGCGCCGAGGCTCATACTCGCAGCGGTGCGACGGCCTGCGCGAGGCGGTCCAGGTAGCCCAGCACGGCGGCCGTCCCGTCGTCGGGCAGGCCGTACAGGACGTCGGTGACCCCCGCCCGGCCCCACCGCGCCAGCCGCTCGGCGTCCGGACGGGCATCGAGCGCGACGATCCGCGGCGCCCCCGGACGCCCGTGCGCGGTCCAGGCGCCGCGCAGCCGGGTGGCCGCGTCGGCGATGCCCCGGTCCTGCGGCGTGGTGATCCAGCCGTCGGCGTGGCGCGCGATCCAGGCGAAGGTCGCGTCCGTGGCGCCCGCACCGATCAGCACCGGCACGTCGCGCCGCACCGGCTTTGGCCAGGCCCAGCTCGGGCCGAACCGCACGAACTCCCCCTCGTAGTGCGCCTCGTCCTGCGACCACAGGGCCCGCATCGCCGCGAGGTACTCCCCCAACACCGCCCGGCGCCGCCCCGCGGGGACCCCGTGGTCGGCCAGCTCGTCGGTGTTCCAGCCGAACCCGGCCCCGAGCGTCACCCGGGCGCCCGAGAGATGATCGAGCGAGGCGATGGTCTTGGCGAGCGTGATCGGGTCGTGCTCGACCGGCAGCGCCACCGCCGTCGTCAGCTCGATGCGGGTCGTGACCGACGCCGCGCCGCCCAGTGCCACCCACGGGTCGAGGGTGCGCAGGTAGCGATCGTCGGGCAGCGCGGCGCCGCCCGTCCCGGGGTGGGCCGCGTCGCGCCGGACCGGGATGTGGGTGTGTTCGGGGACGGCGAAGGTGTCGAAGCCGCGTTCCTCGGCCGCCCGGGCGGCCTCGGCGGGGGTGATCCCGCGATCGCTGGTGAACAGGACGACGCCGAACCGCACCGCCGCAGCCTGGCACACCGGCTCGCGCGGCAGCGGTCCCGCGCCGCTGAGCGAGACCCGACCCGTCCGCTACGCGAGCATCTGCTCGGCGAGCAGCCCCGCCGAGCGCAACCGGTCCTCGGGCCGCGGCGACGGCAGCGCGATGATCAGCTCGTCCGCGTCGGCGATCTTGGCGAAGTCCTCCAGGTACTCCCGCGCCTCCGGCGGCGTCCCCACCGCCGAGCAGCGGACCATCTGCTCGACCCGCAGCCCCTCCGGGGAGGCGAGGACCGCGTCGACCTGCTCGTCGGTCAACTGCAGCCCGGGCCGGGCGAGCGAGCGCACCCGCGCGCGCTTGGCCGCGTGGAACTGCGTCGCGGCCTCGGCGGACGAATCCGCGCAGATCACGTTCACGCCCGCGATGACGTACGGCGCGTCGAGCTGGGCCGACGGGCGGAAGTCGCGGCGGTACAACGCGACGGCGGCCTCGAGCGCGTCCGGGGCGAAGTGGGACGCGAAGGCGTACGGCAGCCCGAGTGCCGCGGCCAACGACGCACCGAACAGCGAGGAACCCAGGATGTACAGCGGGACCCGGGTCCCGCGGCCCGGGTAGGCGTGCACCCCCGGGACGAGCGACTCGCCGGTGAGATAGCCCTGCAGTTCGAGCACGTCGTCCGGGAAGCGGTCCGCGGAGGTCTCGTCGCGGCGCAGCGCGTACATCGTGTTGCGGTCCGAGCCGGGGGCGCGCCCCAGCCCGAGATCGATGCGGCCGGGATGCAACTCGGCGAGGGTGCCGAACTGTTCGGCGATCAGCAGCGGGGCGTGGTT
>SCQZ01000464.1 GCA_004299665.1 Jatrophihabitans sp. | reverse complement strand
CAGGACGGCCGAGGCGTCGGCCATGTCACCGCCGGGGCCCCCGCCGGGCGCGGCGCCCTCCCGTGCCGAAGCCGGGGCCGGGCCGGACGGCGGCGGCACCGCGGACGGGGCCGATGCGCCCGCCGGGACCAGCAGCCACGTGCCCGCTGCGGCCGCGCCCAGCGCGGCCGCCCCGGCGAGCCACCGCAGGCGCCCCCGGCCGGGGTCCGGCCCGCAAGGCGCCGGTGCGCGGTGCCTGCCCCACCGACCCGCCAACTGCGGCGGCGGCAGCCGGATGCCCTGCGTGAACGCCGGCTCCGGGCGCACCCCCTCGCGGCGCGCACGGCCGGCGTCCAGTTCCACGGCGATCGGCTCGGTCGAGCAGCCCAGGTCCAGCGCGAACTCGGCCGCGGTCGGCCGGCCGCGCGGGTCGACGGACAGCGCCGCGCCGATCACGGCGCCCATCTCGGACGGAACCCCGGCGCGGTCGAGTGCCCGGGCCACGTCGCAGGCGCGCCCCGCGGCGGCCCGCGCGAGCACCTCCTCGGCACTGTCGCCCGCCCACACCGCGGTACCGGTCAGGGCCTGGAAAGCGACCGCACCGAGGGAGAACACGTCCGATGCCTCTACGGGCACCTCACCGGCCGCGACCGCCGGATCGGCGAAGGCAGGGGTGCACCGGCCGGTGGCGACCTCGCCCAGCAGGCGGGCCAGGCCGAGGTCGCTGAGCAGGGGGAATCCCGACGGGGTGAACAGGATGTTGCCGGGCGAGACGTCACCGTGGACGACGCCCGCCGCGTGGGCGTGCGCCAGCGCGGCGCCGATCGGCGCGAGCGCGGTCACGACCTCCCCCGGCGTGAGCCGGCCCCGGCCCGCGAGCAGCGTGGCGAGGGACCCGGCTGCGGCGAGGTCGAGGACCAGCGCCAACCGCTCCCCGGCAGGCACGACCTCGTGCAGCCGTACCAGGTGCGGGTGCTCCAGCGCCTGCAGCAGTGCCGCCTCGCCGAACGCCGCCGCACGTGCCTGCTCGCTGGCGGCCCCGACCAGCTTGATCGCTACGGGTGACCCGGTGCGCCGCGCCCGAGCGCGCCACACCTGACCCGATCCGCCCTCGCCGAGGGGTTCCTCGAGGACGTAACCGGCCACACCGCGCATGGCGGTAGAGGTTAGGCCCGCCCGCGCCGATGCACCTACGCCGTCCACAGGCATGATCGTCTAGGGTCCGGAGGTGACTGCTGATGCTGCGACCATCCTGGCCAACTCCGGCGGCGTCGTCCTCGGACGGCGCACCCGTTGGGAGTTCGGCCCGCTGTCCGAGTTCGCCCTGGAACTGGCCGGTGTGGACGGCCGGGCACCGCGGATCTGCCTGGTCGCGACCGCCGTCGGCGACGACCCGTTCGTGCTGGCGAGCTTCTACGCCGCGGCGCAGGCACGTGGGCTGTCCGCCTCGCACCTGGCCCTGTTCCCGATGCCGAACGTCGAGGACATCGCCGCCCACCTGCTCTCCCAGGACGTCGTGTTCGTCTGGGGCGGTAGCGTGGCCGGCCTGCTGGCGATGTGGGAGTTGCACGGGGTCGGCGACGCGATGCGGGCCGCCTGGCGGGCGGGCGTCGTCCTGACCGGGTCGTCGGCAGGGTCGCTGTGCTGGCACGTCGGCGGCACGACCGACTCCTTCGGCCCGCAACTGCGCCCGATCACCGACGGGCTCGCTCTGGTGCCGTTCTCCAACGGCGTCCACTACGACGGCGAGAGCCAGCGGCGGCCGCTCTACCAGGCACTCGTCGCGGACGGCACGTTGCCGCGGGGTTACGCCACCGACGACGGGGTGGGGCTGCTGTACCGCGGCACCGAGTTCGTCGAGGCCGTCGCCGAACAGGACGGCAAGGGCGCCTACGTCGTCGAGCCCGGTCCGGACGGGACGGCGGTGGAGACGCGCATCGAGCCGCGCCGGCTGTGAGGCGCGCGCCCGCGCCCGGCTGCGGCACCCGACCGCCGACTACCGTGATCGGCATGGACACCCGGTGGCTGGCTACCGTCCCGTACGAACAGGCGTGGGCGCTGCAGCGCGCCCTGCACGCGGAGGTCGTCGCCGGGACCGCGCCGGACACCGTGCTGCTGCTGGAGCACCCCGCCGTCTACACGGCGGGCCGGCGCACCGAGCCGTGGGAGCGGCCGGCCGGCGGCGCGGGCACGATACCGGTCATCGACGTCGACCGCGGCGGAAAGATCACCTGGCACGGGCCGGGTCAGCTCGTCGGGTACCCGATCCTGCGGCTGGCCGACCCCGTGGACGTCGTCGCGTACGTGCGGCGGATCGAGGGTGTGCTCATCGACGTCTGTGCCGAGCTCGGGGTGAGCACCGGGCGCGTCCAGGGCCGCAGCGGCGTGTGGCTGCCGGCGGACCACCGAGGTCCGGAGCGCAAGGTCGCCGCGATCGGCATCCGCGTCGCCCAGGGCGTCACCATGCACGGTTTCGCGCTGAACTGTGACCCGGACCTGACCGCCTTCGACCGCATCGTGCCCTGCGGGATCGCCGACGCCGGCGTCACCTCGCTCACGCGCGAACTGGAACGCGACGTTCCGGTGCGCGAGGTGCTCCCGCTCGTCGAGGCGCGTCTCGGCGCGCTGAACCCGGTCCCGGCCGGTGCGTAGGCTCGAACCGTGACCACTGCCCCCCCGCAAGGCCGCCGGCTGCTGCGCATCGAGGCGCGCAACGCGCAGACGCCGATCGAGCGCAAGCCGGAGTGGATCAAGACCCGGGCCCGGATGGGGCCGAACTACACCGAGCTGCGGGAGCTGGTCGCGACCGAGGGGCTGCACACCGTCTGCCAGGAGGCGGGCTGCCCCAACATCTACGAGTGCTGGGAGGACCGCGAGGCGACCTTCCTCATCGGTGGCGACCAGTGCACCCGGCGCTGTGACTTCTGCCAGATCGCCACCGGAAGGCCCACGGCCCTCGACCGCGACGAGCCGCGCCGCGTCGCCGAATCGGTGAGGCGGATGGGGCTGCGCTACGCCACCGTCACCGGCGTCACCCGCGACGACCTGCCCGACGGCGGCAGCTGGCTCTATGCCGAGACGGTCCGCCAGATCCACGAGCTCAACCCCGGCACCGGCGTCGAGATCCTCACCCCCGACTTCGACGGCAGGGCCGACCAGCTGGGCGAGGTGTTCTCGGCCCGGCCGGAGGTGTTCGCCCACAACCTGGAGACGGTGCCGCGCATCTTCCGCCAGATCCGCCCCGGATTCGACTACGAGCGCTCCCTGGGCGTCCTGCGCCAGGCGCGCGCCGCGGGGATGGTCACCAAGTCCAACCTGATCCTCGGCATGGGCGAGGAACGCGCCGAGATCACCCAGGCCCTGGTGGACCTGCGCGACGCGGGCTGCGACCTGATCACGATCACCCAGTACCTGCGGCCGTCGGCGCTGCTGCATCCGGTCGCGCGATGGGTGAAGCCCGAGGAGTTCGTCGAGCTGCGCGAGCAGGCCGAGGCCCTCGGCTTCCTCGGGGTGATGAGCGGCCCGTTGGTGCGCTCGTCCTACCGCGCCGGCCGGCTTTACCGGCAAGTGAGGCGAGCGGAGCGGGAGCTCGCTCACGCTCCCGAGCCGATCGCGGCCGGTTGACGAGCGCGCAGCGCGAGGATCACCGGCAAGTGAGGCGAGCGGAGCGGGAGCTCGCTCACGCTCCCGAGCCGATCGCGGCCGGTTGACGAGCGCGCAACGCGAGGATCACCGGCAGGCTGTGGCCGCCCGCGGCTGAGCGCCGCCGGTAGCCGCCCCCGCGCCCGCCCGTATCCTGGACCCATGGCCAAGACCGGGGCATCCGCCAAACCGACGCGTGCCGACAAGAAGGCCTCCCGCAAGGCCAAGCGCCAGTCGTGGCGGCAGAACTTCCGCAACATGATCGAGGCCTTCAAGGTCACCCGCGCCAACGACGCCAAGCTCGTCCCGCTGATGGTGCTGTGGGGGGTGCTCGCGGCCGCGGTCGTCTATGTGGTCTTCTTCCTGGTCAGCGGGTCGGTGCTGTACCCCATCGTGCTGGCCGTGATGGCGGGTCTGCTCGCGGCGATGTTCTCCTTCAGCCGCCGCGCCCAGCGCACCATGTTCGTGCGTGCCGAGGGTGAACCCGGTGCCGCGGGCTGGATGCTGCAGCAGCAACTCAAGGGCGACTGGCGGCTCACGCAGGGGGTGGCCGGCACGGCCCAACTCGACGCAGTCCACCGGCTCGTCGGCCGCCCCGGGATCGTGCTGGTCGGCGAGGGCTCGCCGTATCGGGTTCGCGGGCTGCTCGCACAGGAGAAGAAGCGGGTGGCGCGGGTCTCCGGCGACACCCCGATCTACGACATCGTCGTCGGGACGACCGAGGGTGACATCCGTCTGGCCAAGCTCAGCCGGTACCTGCTCAAGCTGCCGTCGAACCTGAGCAAGGAACAGGTCAAGGCCCTCGACAAGCGACTGGCGGCGCTGGCCGGGCCCGGCCGCAGCCCGCTGCCGCAGGGGCCCCTTCCCCAGGGCGCGAAGATGCGCAACGTGCAACGCACCGTGCGGCGCCGGTCCTGACGGGCGCGAGGTGAGCATCGACAAGGCCGCGCCGCCGGACGCCGTCCCCGCGGCGCACCGCGGCAGCCGGCTCGGGCTTCCGGCGTCCGGATCGCGGTCGCTGGCGCCGACCGGCCTGCGGCTCGGGGCCTTCGTCGCCGACGCGATCGCCTCCGCGCTGATCGCCGGGCTGTTCGTGCAGATCTTCACGCCCGCGAGCGCGACCCACGACCTCGCCGCCCGGCTGCCCGGCTCCTGGAGCGTCGTGCCGTTCGCCGTCGACTACGTCTTCGGCGTCGTGATCGCCGACCGGACGCTGGGGATGTACCTGTTCGGGCTGCGCGTGATCCGGGTGGACCGCCGCGCGGCCGTGGGGCTGCCGCGCGCGGCGCTGCGGACCTGCCTGCTGATGCTGCTCGTACCCGCGCTGGTGTGGGACCGCGACGGGCGCGGCCTGCACGACCGGCTCGCCGACACCGCCGTCGTGCGCGCCTGAGGCACGGCCCGACGATGGCGGCCGAGGCGAAACATCACCGAAACACACGGGACACGGCGCGGCAACCCTGCCCGCATACCGTCGGCCCCGACGCTCCAGTACCCACCCGTTGACGGAGGATCGATGTTCACCAGCCCCGCAGACGTCATGCGCTACATCGCCGAGGAGGCCGTCGAGTTCATCGACGTCCGGTTCACCGACCTGCCGGGCCAGCAGCAGCACTTCAACGTCCCGGTCCGCACCTTCGGCGAGGACGTCTTCACCGAGGGGCTGATGTTCGACGGGTCCTCGATCCGCGGCTTCGCGCAGATCCACAAGTCCGACATGAAGCTGATCCCCGACCCCACCACCGCCTACCTCGACCCGTTCCGCAGCGCGAAGACGCTCAACCTGAGCTTCTCCATCGTGGAGCCGCGCACCGGCGAGCCCTACGGCCGCGACCCGCGCCAGGTGGCCGCCAAGGCCGAGGAGTACCTGCGCACCACGGGCATCGCCGACACCGTCTACTTCGGCCCGGAGGCCGAGTTCTACGTCTTCGACGACGTGCGGTTCCAGACCGCGCAGAACCAGGGGTACTACCACATCGACTCGATCGAGGGCGCCTGGAACACCGGCCGCGTCGAGGAGGGTGGCAACCGCGGCTACAAGACCCGGTACAAGGGCGGCTACTTCCCGGTCCCGCCGGTGGACCACTACGCGGATCTGCGCGACGCGATGACGCGCGCCCTGATCGACGCGGGGCTGGAGGTCGAACGGGCGCACCACGAGGTCGGCACGGCCGGGCAGGCGGAGATCAACTACAAGTTCAACACCCTGACCTACGCCGCCGACGAGGTGCTCAAGTTCAAGTACATCGTCAAGAACGTCGCGTGGCAGCACGGCAAGACGGTCACCTTCATGCCCAAGCCGCTGTTCGGCGACAACGGCTCGGGCATGCACTGCCACCAGTCGCTGTGGAAGGACGGCTCGCCGTTGTTCTACGACGAACTCGGCTACGCGGGGCTGTCGGACACCGCGCGCTACTACATCGGCGGGCTGCTGCACCACGCCCCGTCGCTGCTGGCGTTCACCAACCCGACCGTGAACAGCTTCCACCGGCTGGTGCCCGGATTCGAGGCGCCGGTCAACCTGGTGTACTCCTCGGGCAACCGCTCGGCCTGCATCCGGGTGCCGATCACCGGTTCCAACCCGAAGGCCAAGCGGATCGAGTTCCGGATCCCTGACCCGTCCTGCAACCCGTACCTCGCCTTCGCCGCGATGCTGCTCGCCGGTGTCGACGGCATCCGCAACAAGATCGAGCCGGCGGAGCCGATCGACAAGGACCTGTACGAACTGCCCCCGGACGAGGCGGCGGCCGTGCAGCAGGTGCCCGGATCCCTGGAGGCGGTGCTCGGCGCCCTGGAGCAGGACAACGAGTACCTGCAGGAGGGCGGCGTCTTCACCGAGGATCTGATCGACGCCTGGATCACGCTCAAGCGCACGACCGAGATCGACCCGATCCGGCTGCGCCCGCACCCGCACGAGTTCGAGCTCTACTACGATTGCTGAGCGATCCTGACGCTGCAGCCCCCGTCCCACGGG
>SCQZ01000463.1 GCA_004299665.1 Jatrophihabitans sp. | reverse complement strand
CGCACCCCGGACTCGACGACCAGCCATCCGACGGCGAGTTCGAGGTCGTGGCCCGGGGTGCGCATCAAGGTCGCGACGGGAGCGCCGCCGACCGAGAGCACGAGCGGCGCCTCGACGGCCAGGTCGTCCGGCGTCCGGGCGGGCGCCGTGCCCGCCGGCATCCGCGTCATCGTCCGTCGTGCTGTCATCACCGACATGGCGGGCACCTCCGCCGCGAGCGTACGCAGACGCGCCGCCGGCGGCAGGTTCTTGGTTGAACGCTCACTCCGCCGTAGCATCGTGTCCAGATATTTTCCGTCATGACGAGTCGCGCGGCGCGTGCCGCCGCCTCCGCCTCGCCAGCCGCGTCATGAGGAGGATCAGATGGACGTCACGCTCGCTCAATCCGCCTTCCCCCCGCTCGCGCTCGGCTTCTTCGGCCTGGGCACGGGATATCTGATCTACGGCCCGCAGGAACTCGTCGGCTGGCCCAAACGCGACCCCGGTGTCGACCGGTCGACCGGGGTCTGGGGCATCTGGATGCCGGGCTTCTGCCAGTTCGTCACCGGGGTGATCCTGTTCGTGGGGATGACCTGGTTCCAGGTGTTCCAGAAGTCCGCCCCGCTGTACATGGCCGCGCTCGCGTTCGCCGCGTACGGCATCCACTGGTTCGCGATCGGCTGGAACCGAGCGCAGGGCAACGACCCGCGGCCGAACGCGGGCATGTGCGTCGCGTACATGACGGTGTCGGCGATGGGCGCCACGGTGTTCTTCAAGGTGGGCGACTGGCCGGTGGGACTGCTGTTCCTCGGGCTGTTCGCGATCTATTTCAGCGACTTCTTCGCCGCCGTCGGCGTCAAGATCGGCGAGCGGTTCCTGGGCCTGTTCCACCTGGCGACCGGTGGCTGGCTGATGTACCTGGCATTCGCCACGGCGGTCGATCTGTCGATCGGTTACCACTGGCGGATCTGAGCGTAGGTTGGTGAACATGGCTGACTCGTCCGCGAACGAGCAAGAGATCTCCGTCGGCCCGCTGAAGAAGACCTCGGTCGGAGTTCCGGCCATCGCCTCCTCGATGCGCTACGCCTACGAGGAGATGGGCACCAGGCGCAGCCTGCAGACGTTGTTGAAGATGAACCACGTCGACGGCTTCGACTGTCCGAGCTGCGCCTGGCCGGACCCCGATCCCGAGCACCGCAAGACCGCGGAGTTCTGCGAGAACGGCGCGAAGGCGGTGGCGTGGGAGGCGACCCGCAAGCGGGTCGACGCCGCGTTCTTCGCCGAGCACTCGATCGCCGACCTGCGTTCGCAGGACGACCACTGGCTCGAGCACCACGGCCGGCTCACCGAGCCGATGTACCTCGCCCCGGGCGCGACGCACTACGCCCCGATCTCCTGGGACGACGCGATCGCGCTGGTCGCCGACCGGTTGCGGGGGCTGCCCGACCCGAACCGCGCAGTGTTCTACACGAGCGGCCGCGCCAGCAACGAGGCGGCCTTCGTCTACCAGTTGCTCGCCCGGCGGCTGGGGACCAACAACCTGCCGGACTGCTCGAACATGTGCCACGAGTCCAGCGGCGCCGCACTGTCCGAGACGATCGGTGTCGGCAAGGGCGTCGTCACCCTCGACGACCTGGAGCACCACGCGGAACTGATCGTGATCGTCGGCCAGAACCCGGGGACGAACCACCCGCGCATGCTGACCGCGCTGGAGCACGCCAAGCGGCGCGGGGCCCGCATCGTCGCGATCAACCCGCTGCCCGAGGCGGGCTTCGGGCGGTTCCGCAACCCGCAGACGCCGAGGGGACTGGCCGGCACCGGCACGGTGCTGGCCGACAGTTACCTGCCGGTTCGGGTCAACGGTGACCTCGCGCTGTTCGCCGCGGTCAACAAGGCGTTGCTGGCCCGGGAGGACGACCATCCCGGCAGCACGCTGGACCGCGACTTCATCGAGCGCTACTGCGACGGGTTCGACGCCGCGGCCCAGGGCTGGCGGGACCTCGACTGGGACGTGCTCACCGCACAGGCCGGCCTGTCCCGGCGCCAGATCGAGGATCTCGCCTCGGCCGTCACCGAGGCCGGCAGCGTCATCGTCTGCTGGGCGATGGGGCTGACCCAGCACCGCAACGCGGTCGCCACCATCCGCGAGATCGTGAACTTCCTGCTGCTGCGCGGCAACATCGGCCGGCCCGGTGCGGGTCCGTCGCCGATCCGTGGGCACAGCAACGTGCAGGGCGACAGGACGATGGGCATCTGGGAGAAGATGCCGGACGCCTTCCTCGACGCGCTGCGCGACGAGTTCGGGTTCGACCCGCCGCGGCAACACGGCTGGGACACCGTGGACACCATCCGCGCGCTGCGCGACCACCGGGTCGACGTCTTCTTCGCCCTCGGCGGCAACTTCGTGTCCGCGACCCCGGACACCGAACTGACCGAGGCGTCGATGGCGAACTGCGCGCTGACGGTGCACGTCGCGACCAAGCTGAACCGGTCGCACCTGTGCCACGGCACCGAGGCGCTGCTGCTGCCCTGCCTGGGACGCACCGAGCGGGACGTGCAGGCCGCCGGCGAGCAGTTCGTGACCGTCGAGGACTCGATGAGCATGGTGCACGCCTCCTCCGGCAGGCTGGCGCCGGGCTCGGACGGACTGCGCAGCGAGATCGCGATCGTGACCGCGCTCGGGCACGCGCTGTTCGGCGACGACGTCGGCTGGCGGCAGATGGGGGCGGACTACCGCGTCATCCGCAAGCACATCGAACACGTGGTGCCGGGCTTCCAGGCCTTCGAGGAACGGGTGGCGCAGCCGGGCGGCTTCATGCTGCCGCGCGGGCCGCACGACTCGCGCACCTTCAAGACCGCGACCGGCAAGGCCCGGTTCACCGTGAACCCGCCGACGACCGTCGAGGTGCCCGAGGGCCACCTGCTGTTGCAGACGGTGCGCTCGCACGATCAGTTCAACACCACCGTCTACGGCCTGGACGACCGGTACCGCGGCATCAAGGGCGGCCGGCGGGTGGTGTTCGTCAACGCCGACGACCTGCGCGACCGCGCGCTGGCCGACGGCGACCTCGTCGACGTCGTCAGCGTCGCGCCGGACGGCGAGCGGCGGGCCAAGGCCTTCCGCGCCGTCGCCTACCCGACCCCCCGCGGCTGCGTCGCCGCCTACTTCCCCGAGGCGAACGTGCTGGTGCCGATCGACTCGGTCGCGGAGGTCAGCAACACGCCGGCGTCCAAGTCGGTGGTCGTTCGGCTCGAGCGCGCAGGCTGACGGCCCGGCGCGCCAGGCTACGAGCCGGGAACGACGGACCGCAGCGCGGCGCGCATCGCCTCGACCGGTGCCGGACGCCCGGTCATCAGCTCCACCTGGCGGGCCGCCTGGTGCAGCAGCAGCAGCGACCCGCTGATCACCGTCGCCCCGGCCGAGGCCGCGGCCTGCGCCAGCAGCGTCGGCCACGGGTCGTACACGACCTCGAGCACCGCCTGCCCCGGATGCCACACCGCGTCCGCCAACGGGTCGCCCGCGCCGGGCGGCAGTGCGCAGATGACCAGGTCGGCGCCGAGGGCGTCGGCGCCGGGGTTCAGGGCCGCGACCCGGATCGCGACCCCGGCACGCTGCGCGGTGACCGCCAGGTCGGCCACGCGGTCCGGGTCACGGACCAGGACCGAGCAGCTGTCCAGCCCCAGCGCGGCCAGCGCGACGACGGCCGCCTGGGCGGTCCCGCCGGCGCCCAGCACCGTGGCCGACAGCGGGGTGACGCGGTGTTCCCGGACCGCGCCGACGACCCCCGCGACGTCGGTGTTCTCGGCGCGCCACCGGGAACCGGCCAGCGGCAGCAGGGTGTTGGCCGCCCCCACCGTGGCCGCGCCGGGCGCGACCTCGTCCGCCACGGCGAGTGCCGCTCGCTTCAACGGCATGGTGCAACTCAGCCCGGCCCAGTCCGGCCGGGAGGCAAGCACCGCGCGCAGCCCCGTCTCGTCGCAGTCGACGGCCTCGTAGGACCAGTCGAGCCCGAGTGCCGTGTAGGCGGCACGGTGCAGCACCGGCGAGAGCGAGTGCGTCACCGGCCGGCCCAGGACGGCGGCGGCGCGGCCCGGTCCGGTGCTAGCCACAGCCCCAGTTGTTGGCCCGGCAGGCGGCGGCGGCGGCGGCGAAGGCGTTCTCGTCGTTCGTGAAGAACAGGTGCCCCTCCGCGTCGGAGTTGACGTAGTACATCCAGCCGCCGGCGGCCGGGTTGACGGCGGCCTGCAACGCCTCCGGCCCCGGGTTGCTGATCGGGGTCGGGGGCAGGCCGTCGTGCAGGTAGGTGTTGTACGGGGAGTCGTACTGGGCGTAGCTCACGGTGCTCGGATCGGCGCCGTTGACCATCGCGCCGTAGCGGGAGGTCGCGTCGATCTGCAGCGGCCGGCCGGCCGCCAGCCGGTTGAGGATCACCCGCACGACCTTGGCCATGTCGTCCGGGTACTTCGCCTCCGCCTGGGCGATCGAGGCGATGATCAGCGCCTGGTACGGGGTCAGCCCGAGCGCCTTCGCGTCCTGGGCGAACCCGGTGGCGCGGTCGTGCTCGGCGAAGCGGCCGGTCATGTTCTGCAGCAGGTCCGCCGGCGACGCCTTCGGGTCCAGGGTGTAGGTCGCCGGGTAGAGGAATCCCTCGACCGAGGTGAGCGGGCCGTTCGCCGCCTGGTAGCCCAGCGGCACCCCCAGGTCACTGACGTCGGTGATCGCCCGGTGGACCGCGGCGGCCTGCCCGGCGCCCAGCTTCTGGTCGAGTCCCTTCTCGACCTCGAAGACCGTCGCACCCTCGGGAATGATCAGGTCGCAGCCCGTGCACCGGGAGGAGGGCTGCAGGATCAGCGCCAGGGCGGCGGCGCCGGACATGTGGCTGCGCAGGCGGTACGTCCCGGGCTGGATGCCCGACGAGGCCGGGTTCGTCTTGGCGGCGTCGACGAACGGTTGCGCGCTCTTGACGACGCCGGCCTTCACCAGCGTGTTCGCGATGTCGCTCGCGGTGTCACCCTGCGAGACCACGACGGTGACCGACCCGCTTCCCTGACCGGCGTAGTCGTCGGCGGCGAACAGCCCGCTCACCTTGGGCACGACGACCCAGGCCGCCGCGGCAACGACCGCGGCGGCCAGCAGGACGAGCACCGTGAGGACGCCGCGGCGGCGGCTGCGGCCGGGCGGCGCGTGCCGGTCGGCGCGGCGGTGCCGGCGGTGACCGTGCTCGTCGGCGTCCTCGAAGAGGTCGTTCTCGCGGAAGAGCAGGTCGTCCGGCTCGTCGTACCCGGGGTCCGCGTACAGGCGCGGGTTCGGTCGGCGCGGTTCAGTCATGTGTCCTGTCCAGCCAGTGCTGCAGCAGTTCCACGGCGGCTGCTTGGTCGATGACGGCCCGCTTCGCCCTGCCCCCCCGCAGACCACCGGTCGCGAGCTTACGCGCCGCCGTCACCGTCGTGAGCCGCTCGTCGAGGTATTCCACAGGGACCGGCGCGATCGCGGCGGCCAGCGCCGCGCCGTAGGCGCGGGCCGCGGCGGCCGCCGTGCCCTCCTGCCCACGCAGGGTCCGCGGCAGCCCGACGACGACCCCGACGGCGGCGTACTCGATCACCAGCGCCGCGATGTCCGCGATGTCCCGGTTGCCGTGGGCGTCGCGGGCCAGCGTCGCGACCGGGACCGCGAGCACGCCTCCCGGATCGCTGCGCGCCACGCCCACCCGCACCGAACCGACGTCCACCGCCAGCCACGTCCCGGCGCGCCCCGGCACCGGCGTCACCTGCCGGTCAGGTAGGCCCGGGCGGCGTCGAAGGCGGCTGCGAGTCTCGTCGCGTCCCCGCCGGCACCCTGTGCCAGGTCGGCCTTGCCGCCGCCCCGGGCGCCCAGCGCAGGAGCGAACGCGCGCACGAGATCACCGGCGGCCAGCCCGGCGGCCTGCCCCGCCTCGTTGACGGCGGCGACGAAGGCGACACCCTTGTCCCCCGCGGAGGCGAGCAGCACGACCGCCGGCTCGCCGGCTCGCAGCCGGCCGCGCACGTCCAGGGCCAGCGAGCGCAGGTCGTTGCCGGACACGCCCGGCGGGGCCTCGGCCGCGACGAACTGCACCCCGGCGACGTCCTGGGCGGCCGCGGCCAGGGATCCGGCACCGGCGAGCACGACGCCCACCCGCAGCCGGTCCAGTTCGCGCTCGGCGCCGCGCAGCCGCTCGAGCACGGCACCGATCCGCTCGGGCAGCTCCTCGGGCTGCGCCTTGAACTCCTCCGACAGTTGCGAGACCAGCACGTGTTCGCGGGCCAGGAACCGGAACGCGTCCAGCCCGACCAGCGCCTCGACCCGGCGCACCCCCGAGCCGATCGACGACTCCGCAAGCAGCTTCACCATGCCGATCACCGAACTGCGCGCCACGTGGGTGCCGCCGCACAGCTCCCGGGAGTAGTCGCCGATCTCCACCACACGCACCCGGTCGCCGTACTTCTCGCCGAACATGGCGATCGCGCCCAGCCGCTTCGCCTCGCCCTGGTCGGTCACGAACCAGCGCACCTCGAGGTCGCGCAGCAGCACCTCGTTGACCTCGTCCTCGATCTCGCCCAGGACGCTGTGCGGCACGGCGGACGGGGTCGTGAAGTCGAAGCGCAGCCGGCCGGGGGCGTTGAGCGAGCCGGCCTGCGCGGCCGAGTCGCCGAGCGATCGCCGCAGCCCGGCGTGCAGCAGGTGCGTCGCGGAGTGGCTGCGCGAGATCGCGCCCCGCCGCGACGGGTCGACCCGGGCGAGCACCGCGTCACCGGGGCGCACCTCGCCGGAGAGCACGGTCACCCGGTGGGTGATCAGCCCCGGGATCGGCTGCTGCACGTCGACGACGGTCAGTTCCGCCTCGCGCCCGGGTGCGTTCACGCTGAGACGGCCGCGGTCGGGCTGCTGCCCGCCGCCCTCGGCGTAGAAGGGGGTGAGGTCCAGGACGATCTCGACGTCCTCGCCCTCGCCGGCCGCGGGAACCAGCCCGCCGGCCGCGATGATCGCGGTGACGCTCGCCTCCCGCTCGAGCTCCCGGTAGCCGGTGAACTCCACCGGCGCGGTGAGGGCGCTGCGGTACACGCTCAGGTCGCCGTGCGCGGTCTTCTTCGCCTGCGCGTCGGCCTTGGCCCGGGCGCGCTGTTCGGCCATCAGGCTCCGGAAACCCGCCTCGTCGACCGAGATGCCCGCCTCGGCCGCCATCTCGAGCGTGAGATCGATCGGGAAGCCGTAGGTGTCGTGCAACTGGAACGCGCGGTCGCCGGACAGCTGCGTGCCGCCCGCCTGCCTGGTGTCCGCCACCGCGCCGTCGAAGATCGCCGTGCCGGCGCGCAGCGTGGCGCGGAACGCCTCCTCCTCGGCGTACGCGTAGGTCGCGATGCGTTCGAAGTCGGTGGCGAGCTCCGGGTAGGAGGGCGCCATGCAGTCGCGTGCCACGGGCAGCAGGTCCGGCAGCGCCCGGTCCTCGTACCCGAGCAGGCGCATGGCGCGGATCGCGCGGCGCAGCAGCCGCCGCAGCACGTAGCCGCGGCCCTCGTTCGACGGGGTGACGCCGTCGCCGATCAGCATCAGGCCGGAGCGCACGTGGTCGGCGATGACGCGCAGCCGCACGTCGTCCGGGTGCGA
>SCQZ01000052.1 GCA_004299665.1 Jatrophihabitans sp. | reverse complement strand
AGATCAGCCACTCGGTGCTCAGCGCGGATCCGTTCTTCGGCAACGCGGTCGTGCGCAACGTGGAGGTGACCAAGATCGATCCGGGCACGCCGGCGATCCTCGTCACCAACCTCGGCAACACGAACACCCCGGGCCTGTTCGCGGACGGGGTCGGCACCGGTAGCACCACCTTCACCTCCGCGACCGCCACGTTCGTGCCCGCCGACGCCGGCCAGCCGATCATCGAGACGGACGGGCTCGGCCGGATCGCGGCCGGCACCCGGATCGCCTCCTTCGTCAACGCCACCACCGTCGTCCTGTCGGCTGCCATCGCCGCCGGCTCCGGCATCGCGTTCTCGCTGCCCAGCCGGGTCACCCCGCCCGCGAACTTCGCCGACGGCGCCGCAACCGGCACCACGACCTTCACCTCCGCCTCGGCCGGCTTCGCCCTGACCGACGTCGGCCAGCCGGTCGTCGAGACCGACGGTGGTGCGGCGATCCCGGCCGACACGGTGATCCTCGCGGTGCTCAGCGCCACCCAGGTCACGCTGTCCGCGTCCGTGGCGGCCGCGTCGAACATCGGCTTCTCGCTGCCCAGCCGGCTGGCGTCCTTCGCGCAGTTCCGCGACGGTGCGACCACCGCCGGCTCGACCACGCTGGGCTCGAGCACCGCCGCGTTCAACGCGAGCGACATCGGCCGGCCGGTCATGGAGGGCGACTTCGGCAACGCGATCCCGGCCGGCACGGTGATCCTGGCCGTCTCCGCCGACGGCTCGAGCGCGACGATGTCGGCCGCCGCGGTCGCCACCACGACCGGACTGGTGTTCGCGCTGCCCGCCCGCAACGCGAGCAACGTGATCCTCGGCGGCAGCGGCAACGCCGCGACGGCCATCTCCGGCTTCTACGCCGTCGCGCTCGCCGCCGCTCCCAGCGCGCCGGTCACGGTCACCGTCACCGCGCCCGGCGACCCGCGGGTGAGCCTGTCGAGCACCGACCCGCGGTTCAGCCAGGTGTCGGCCCCGGACGGGACCAACCCCGGCGTCTACCGGATCGCCTTCGGCACCACCGACTGGACCGTGCCGGTGATCGTTCGCGTGGACGCCGCGCTCTGGTTCGGCCTGGCAGATCCGCACAACGCCTACCTGACGGCGACGGTCGACCCGGCCTCGGGCTCGGCCCCCGAGTACCTGGGCGTCGACAACAGCGCCAGTCCGTGGGACGTCCTGGTCATGAGCGACCAGACGCCGGCCGGGATCGTGCAGGCCCCCGACGGCATGGTCGTCACCAAGTGCGCCGACCTGGCCTGCACCCGGCCGGGACCGGGCTCGAGCTACAGCGTCCGGCTGTCCATGGCGCCGGCCGGCCCGGTCACGGTCGCCATGATCACCGACGGCCAGACGGACGTCGTCGCGGGCGGCCGGGTGAGCTACGCGGCGATCGGCGCCATGCAGCCGGTCACCCTGTTCACCGGCAACGTGACGATATCGGGCCAGACGGTCACCCGCGCCGCAGGCTCCGAACTCGGCAGCTTCGTCGCGAGCGGCTTCGCGGTCGGGCAGCTCGTCTCGCTGTCCGGTGGCACGTACGCCGGCACCGTGACGACGACGATCACGGCCGTCACCGCCTCCGCGATGACGCTCGCCGCGTCGCCGACCGCCGGCGCCTACAGCGGCGTCAAGATCGCGCGGATCGTCAACCACGGCCTGTTCACCGGCGCCGTGCTGTACGACCCGCTGCACGGCACGCTGACGCGCGCCGACGGCTCGAGCTGGCTGGACGACAACTTCCTCGAGGGGCAGAGCTTCGTCATCGGCTCGTCGACCACGCTGCTGAAGATCCAGGCGCTGACGGGCACCACCGCCACGCGGGTCGACATCCTGACGGTGACGGACCCGGCCGCGCTCGCAACGGTGCTCGGCTCGACGTGTGCGAGCGGCTGCACGCCCACCCTCACCCAGTGGGCCGCATCCGTGACGTTCACCCCGCAGAACTGGTGGATCCCGGTCGGCATCCCGCTGCTGGCCGACCCCAAGTTCAACGTGCCGGCGGGCAACGCGAACCTGCTCATGTTCCCGAAGACGCCGCACCTGCTCGCCGCGATCCGGGGTCCGCTGTCGGTCGAGGGCGGACCGGTCCAGGACAGCCACACGGCACTCCAACTGCCCGTCATGCTGCCGGCCGAGACCAACTCCGTCCCGTTCGGGATCGGCGTGCAGCCGCCCGAGGCGCAGCAGGTGAACGTGCTGAACGTCTTCGACGACGGCTCGCAGCAGAACCAGAAGGGCGTCCTGAGCTCGACGTCGCTGACCGGCTTCGGCATGGGCCCGACCCTGGACTTCACCCACCACAAGGGCTACGTCCCCGGCGATCCGGCGCACCCGACGTTCGGCGAGCCCGCGGTCTTCCCCGGCGGCGTCAGCTTCGGCTCGATCACCGTCGACCCGAGCACCGGCAACATCCTCACCAACGCCAGCCTGTCGACGATCCAGGTCTTCAACTTCATGCAGGGCCAGGGCAACGACCGGCTCAGCGTGACCGGCACGCTCGTCGGCGGCCCGTTCACCAACGAGGACGGATCGCCCGGCACCACGTACGTGCACGGTGGCCTGACCGTCCTCAACGGCGGTGGCGCCGCGGCGCTGTCGGTGACCGGCACGTTCACGATCACGACGAGCACCGTCCATCGTCTCGACGGTGCTCCCTGGGCCGACGCACAGTTCGCCATAGGCCAGGAGCTGCTGTTCAACGGGATGCCGTTCGGTGTGATCACCGGCGTGTCCGGCGCGACGCTGACCTTCGTGGGATCGGCACCGGCC
>SCQZ01000462.1 GCA_004299665.1 Jatrophihabitans sp. | reverse complement strand
CGTGGCCTCGATGTCCTCCGCCTTGCCGGCCGAGCAGCTCGCCGCGTTCGGGCAGGCGCTGCCGATCGGCCCGATCATGACCCAGCTCGGCGGGCTGATGTTCGGCGCCCAGGTGGGGCAGGGCCTGGCGGCCCTCTCGCGCGAGATCGTCTCGGCCAGCGACGTCGGCATCCCGCTCGGCCCGCCCGGGATCGCCGCCCTGGTGCCGGAGAACGTGCAGGCCTTCGGCGAGGGGCTCGAGCGCCCGGACGACGAGGTGCGCCTGTACCTCGCGCTGCGCGAGGCCGCCCACCAGCGGCTGTTCGCGCACGTCCCCTGGCTCGGGCAGCGGCTGCTCGATGCCGTCGAGAGCTTCGCCCGCGGCATCACGGTCGACCTGTCGGCCATCGAGCACGCGATGGGCCAAGCGATGGAGGGCGTCGACCCCACCGATCCGCAGAGCCTGCAGCAGGGCATGCAGCAGGCGATGTCCGGCGGGCTGTTCGAGCCGCAGACCACCCCCGAGCAGCAGGTCGCGCTGCGCCGCCTGGAGACCTTGCTGGCCCTCGTCGAGGGGTGGGTGGACTCGGTCGTCGCGGCCGCGGCGGGCGGCCGCCTGCCCGGCGCCGACGCCCTGCGGGAGGCCTCCCGCAGGCGCCGGGCCAGCGGCGGGCCGGCGGAGCAGACCTTCGCCACGCTCGTCGGGCTCGAGCTGCGCCCACGCCGGCTGCGCGAGGCCGCCGCGCTGTGGTGGGGCGTGACCGAGCGGTACGGCGTCGCCGGCCGCGACGGCATCTGGGCCCACCCGGACCTGCTGCCCACCGCGGAGGACCTGGACGACCCGCTCGGCTTCGCCGAGGCGATGGCCAGCCGCGAGGAGCTGCTGCCGCCGGAGGAGTGAGCGGGACGGGCCGGCACCCCAGGTTTTCCACAGCCGGGCGGCCGGTTGTCCACATCACGGTCCACAGCTGTGGACCTTCGCTTCAGGGTTACCACAGGATCGGATCCGGCCTGTGGACAACGGCGGGGCGGTACCGTCCCGCTGCCAGGGTGGGGCATGACCACTTCGCCCTCGCCCGCCGCCCGCACCGGCCCCCGAGCGGCCGGGGCCGACTACGTCCTCAACCCGGCCACCCGGATGCTGTGGCGGCCGGACGCGTCACTGCAACTCGAACTCGGCGACCGCTCGGCGCTGCTCACCGGGGTGAGCGCAGGCGTGGTCTCCCGGCTGGTGCGCAGCACACAGCCGGGGCAGCGTCGGTCCCGAAGCACCACGACCACGCTGCGTGCCCTGTGCGAGGCGGGCTTCCTGTGGCGCGCCACCGGCGACCCGGCGGCGCAGCGCCGCGGCGACGTCGACGAGCGGCTGGTCCCGCCCCGCCCCCGGCTGGCCGGCCAGCTCGCGGCGCTGCAGGCACGCAGCGGCGAGCGGGCCGCCGAACTGCTCTCGGCGCGGCGGCACGCCGTCGTCGCCGTGTACGGCACGGGCCGGGCCGGGCCGCACCTCGCGGCGCTGCTGGCGGCGGCCGGGGTGGGCCGGGTGCACGTCTCGACGCCCGGGACGGTGCGGCTCGGCGCCGCGGTCCCCGGCGGCGTGCTGCCCGCCGACGAGGGGCGCGCGCTCTCGCGCGCCGCGACGGAGGCGGTGACGCGCGCCGCGCCCGAGGCCGACACCGAGCCGCCCGGCCCGGAGACGCCGGTGGACCTGGCGATCCTGGCCGACGACGAGCCGGTCGATCCGGACCGCCGGGAGGCGCTGCACCGGCAGGGCAGGGCGCACCTGACCGTCGCGGTGGGCGCCACCCGCGGCGTGGTCGGCCCGCTGGTGCTGCCCGGGCTGACCAGCTGCCTGCGCTGCGCCGACCTGCACCGTGCCGACCGCGACCCGGCGTGGGACAGCCTGGCGGTGCAGCTGACGATCCCGCGCCGCGGCCCGGTCGGCACCGACTGCGCGCTGGCCACCGTCGTCGCCGGCACCGCGGCGCTGCAGGCGCTCAGCTTCCTGGACGGCGAGGAGCCGGCCACGATCGAGGGCACCCTGGAGCTGCACCTGCCCGACTGGCGGCTGCGGCGCCGCAGCTGGCCGCTGCACCCGGACTGCGGGTGCGGCACCGCCCGCCCCGGTGCCGCCTGACGGCCCGCACCGCGGCCACCGCGCAAGGGCGAGCAGACTGTCCGGTGTGACCCCCACCCCGCAAGACCGCTCCCAGCGGTCGCGCTCCGGCAGGGGTCCGCGGTGAGCGAGCGCGATATCCCGCAGCGGGGCATCACGCGCACCGCGAAGCTCGCGACCTTGCCGCTCGGCGTCGCCGGGCGCGCCACCTTGGGGCTGGGCAAACGCATCACGGGCCGATCCGCGGAGGAGGTCGCCGCCGAACTGCAGGCCCGCACCGCCCAGCAGTTGTTCACCGTGCTCGGCGAGCTCAAGGGCGGTGCCATGAAGCTCGGGCAGGCGCTGTCGGTCTTCGAGGCCGCCCTGCCGGAGGAGAGTGCCGCCCCGTACCGCGAGGCGCTGACCAAACTGCAGGAGGCCGCGCCGCCGATGCCGGCCGAGACGGTCCACCGCGTGCTGGACGAGCAGTTCGGCCGCCGCTGGCCCGAGCGCTTCGCCGAGTTCGACGAACGGCCCGCTGCCGCGGCGAGTATCGGGCAGGTGCACCGCGCCGTCTGGGCCGACGGCCGCGAGGTCGCCGTCAAGTTGCAGTACCCCGGCGCGGGGCCGGCCCTGATCGCCGATTTCACCCAGCTCTCGCGCCTGGCGCGGCTGTTCTCCCGCATGTCCCCCGGCCTGGACGTCAAGCCGCTGCTCGCCGAACTGCGCGAACGGGTGATGGAGGAGCTCGACTACACCCTCGAGGCGCAGTCGCAGCGCGCGTTCGCGGCCGCCTACGCCGGCGACCCCGACATCGCCGTGCCGCGGGTGGTCGCCAGCGCCCCGAAGGCGATGGTCACCGAGTGGCTCGAGGGCACCGCCCTGTCGCGCATCATCGCCGACGGCACGCCCGCGCAGCGCGACGCGGCCGGTACGCGGATCGCCCTGCTGCACTACTCGGCACCGGCCCGGGCGGGGCTGCTGCACGCCGACCCGCACCCGGGCAACTTCCGGCTGCTCGCGGACGGCCGGCTGGGGGTGGTCGACTTCGGCGCCGTCGCACACCTACCGGGGGGCTCGCCCGAACCGCTCGGGCGCCTCACCCGGCTGGCCCTGGACGACGACGGCGACGGCGTAGTCGCGCTGATGCGCGAGCAGGGGTTCATCCGCCCCGGCATCGACCTGGATGCCGCACAGGTGATGAACTACCTGGGGCCGATCCTCGACCCGTTGCGCTCGCCGACCTTCACCTTCAGCCGGGACTGGATGCGCGCCCAGGCCGCTCGCCTGGGCGACCCGCGCAGCGAGGAGGCGCGGGTGGGGCGGCTGTTCAACCTGCCGCCGTCGTACCTGCTGATCCACCGGGTCACCCTCGGCTCGATCGGCGTGCTGTGCCAGTTGGGCGCCACCGCGCCGTTCCGCTCCCTCGCGCAGCGGTGGCAGCCCGGGTTCGCGAAGGAGGGCGAGAGGTGACCGAGCGACCTGCGGCGCGGCGAGCGACATGAACGCCGCGGAGTCGGTGTTCACCTACGGCGCGCCGGCGCTGAAGTTCGGTGACGGCGCCTCCGACGAGATCGGCTACGACCTCGCCCAGCTCGGGGCGACCCGCGCCCTGGTCGTCACTGACCCCGGCATCGCCGCGACCGGCCTGCCCCGGCGGGTCGCCGAGCAGATGCACCGCTTCGGCGTCGAGGCGGTGGTCTTCGACGGGGTGCACGTCGAGCCGACGGACGCGAGCATGCAGGCCGCGATCGAGTGGGCGCGGGCGAACGGTCCGTGGGACGCCTTCGTGGCCGTCGGGGGCGGGTCCAGCATCGACACCGCCAAGGCGGTGGACCTGCTTCTCACCAACCCCGGCGAGC
>SCQZ01000461.1 GCA_004299665.1 Jatrophihabitans sp. | reverse complement strand
CGCGGGGCTGACCCGGCGCGATCGTCAGGGCCGGGCGGCGCCGGTGGACCGTCAGGTACGCCAGACCGTCGGGGCCCGCGTCGATCGCACGGCGTGAGCGGCGTGGCAGCAGGACGAGCGTTCCCGGGGCGAGCGGCAGCGGTTCGGCAGCCGTGGTGACGGTGCCGGAGCCGGCGAGCACCAGGACCAGCACGTCCAGGTCCGGGCCGAGGTGCTCGTCGATGCGGCCTCCCGGCGCCAGCCGGACGATGTTGGAGTCGAGTTGCCGGTCGGCCCCCGACAGCGACCACACCGCGCCCGAGCCCGCCGTGGCAAGCACCGCGTCGACGGAGCACAGCAGCCGCGCCGCCGCGGCCGGCTCCGGCTCACCCATGCGGCTCAGGGTAGGTGATCGTCGGGCCGGCGACGGCGAACGGTGTCATGGTCGCTGGCCGGGGGCGCCGACCGATCAGGTCGAGTACCGGGACGCCACGCGCCAGCAGGGCATCGGTCACCAGCCGGCGGTGGCAGCGCCACGGCACCGCCTCCGAGCACATGATCGCGAGTTGCCGGGCGTCCGCCGACCTGATCAGCTCCTCCAACGCCGTCGCGAACTGCGGGGTCTGCATGTAGTCGGCGTAGGCGCGAAAGGCCGGGTGGTGCCAGCCGGTGTTGACCGACGCCGCGCTGCCGCGCCGCCGGCCGCCCAGCGCGGGGGCGTGGCGGTAGCCGATCCCGGCGGCCGGCAACGACGCCGCGAGTGCCTCCCGGTCGAACCACGGGTACCGGCGGCTGCCCGGCAGGGAGCGGATGTCAACGAGTTCCTCGATGCCGTTGGCGGTCAGCATCGCCAGGAACTGGTCGAAGTCGCGGGTGGAGTGGCCCAGCGAGTAGACCGTCATCGCGGGGCCACCGACTCCCAGGCGACGGTGAGCTCACCGAACCGGGTACGGGTCAGCGTCACCGGCCAGTCGGCGGCCAGCGCCGCGCAGGAGACCTGCCACCGCTGTCGCCTGCCGAACGCCGACAGCGGCGCGGCCGCGTCCCAGGCCGTGTCGAGGTCGCGCAGCAGCGCGTGGATCGGCGATCCGGGGACGTTGTGGTGGATCAGCGCCTTCGGCAGCCGCTCGGCCAACTCCGACGGGTGGCCCAGGGTTGCGAGCCGGCAGGCCATGGTGAGCGAGCGCGGCCCCCGGGCATCGAGCAGGATCCAGCCGGCGAGCCGTCCGATCTCGTCGCAGGTGCCCTCGACCAGCAGCCCGCCGTCGGCCAGGCCGTCCTGCATCGCGCGCCAGGCCGTGAGCGCCGCGGGCTCGTCGTACTGGCGCAAGACGTTGGCAGCCCGCGCGAGCAGCGGTCGCGTGCCGGCGAACTCGAACCCGCCGCGGGCGAAGGCGAGCGAGGGCGGGTCTGCGGCGGACTGGGCGGCGATCACCCGTTCGGCGTCGATCTCCAGCCCGAGCACCCGAACGTCCGGAGCGACCCGTCGCAACCGCGCGGCGAACTCGACGGTCGTCACCGGCGAGGCGCCGTAACCCAGGTCGACGACGAGGGGGTGCTCGGCACGCCGCAGCGCCGGGCCGAGAACGGCCACGATCCAGGCGTCCATGCGCCGCAGCCGGTTCGGGTTGGTGGTCCCGCGGGTGGGCAGCCCGAGCGCCCGGGCACGCCCTGCTGCGAAACGCTTGGCACGCGCAGGGGTCGCCACGCGTCGCAAGGGTAGCCTCGCGCATCGTGCCCACGCTGCTCGCCGACCTGACGACTCTGCGCCTCGGAGGGCCTGCGGCCCGCGTGGTGACGGCCGGGTCGTCGCAGGAGTTGACGGCGGCCGTCCGGGCGGCGGACCGCGCCGGGGACCCGGTCCTCGTCGTCGCCGGGGGCAGCAACCTTGTCGTTGCGGACGCGGGCTGGCCGGGGACGGTGGTGCTGCTGCGGTGCGACGTGGCGCCGTTCACCGTCCGGGACGACGGCGATCGCGTCCTGGTCACCGTCCAGCCAGGGGCCGTCTGGGACGACCTCGTGGCCGCAAGCGTCGAGAACGGGTGGTCCGGGCTCGCGGCGATGTCGGGCATCCCGGGCACCGCCGGTGCGACCCCGGTACAGAACGTCGGCGCCTACGGCAGCGAGGTGGCCGACGTCCTGCAGTCGGTCAGCGTCTTGGATCGGTACGGCGAGTCCGGTGGCCGCCGCGGTGTCGTCGAGACCTGGACACCGCAGCGCTGCGCGTTCGGATTTCGCACCAGCGCGTTCAAGCACACCGACCGCTACGTCGTGCTGGAGGTGACGCTCGCGCTGGCGCGTGCGTCGGTGAGTGGGCCGGTCCGCTACCTGGAGGTCGCCCGCCGGCTCGGGATCGAGCCCGGCGGCACCGCCCCCAACCGTGCCGTGCGCGAGACGGTGCTCGACCTGCGGCGCAGCAAGGGCATGGTGCTGGACGCCGCCGACCACGACACCTGGAGCGTCGGCTCCTTCTTCGTCAACCCGTTCGTGACGGCCGAACTCGTGCCGGAGGGTTGTCCGAATTTCACCGTCGACGGCGGCATCAAGCTCCCTGCCGGCTGGCTGATCGAGAACGCGGGGTTCGCGCGGGGCTACGGACTGGACCGCGGGCGCGGAACGGTCGCGATCTCCACGAAGCACACCCTCGCCCTGACCAACCGGGGTGGGGCGACCACTGCCGAACTGCTCGCTCTGGCCGCCGAGATCCGCGTCGGCGTGCAGGAACGCTTCGGCATCCGGCTGCGGCCCGAGGCGCACCTGGCGGGCGTCGAACTCTGAGGGCTGGCCGCCGTGTTCGGCGGGCCTGGGCCTGGGTCCGGCGGGCGGCGGGGGGTGTTCTGTGCGGTGCTTGTGTTCTGCCCGCACGAACGAGCCGGCGGGCGTGCGGGCCGCGGCGGGCCGCGGATCCCGGCTGCGCCTGCCCAGCCGCATGCTCACCAATGCGGGCAGAACCGAGCGTGGTGGGGTGCTGTGTCCGGGGCCTTTGGGTGGTGGTGGCTCGCGTGTGCGGGCAGAACACAAGCGTGGTGGGGTGCTGTGTCCGGGGCCTTCGGGTGGTGGTGGCTCACCAATGCGGGCAGAACACAAGCGTGGTGGGGTGGGGTGTCCCGGGCCTTCGGGTGGTGGTGGCTCACCAATGCGGGCAGAACACAAGCGTGGTGGGGTGGGGGTGTCCCGGGCCTTTGGGTGGTGGTGGCTCGCGGGTGCGGGCAGAACACAAGCGCCGTGCCGCGACCCGCCCCGCGGACCCGCCCCGCGCCGACCCGTGCAGGAGGCCCTGTGTCCGGTCAGCCGGTCGGGTGACGCACCAGTTTGTGGGCGGCCGCCTGTGCCAGGGGCTTGACGACCAGGAGGTCGATGTTGACGTGGGCGGGCCGGGTGACGGCGAAGGCGATGCAGTCGGCGACGTCCTCGGCAGTCAGCGGGTCGGGGACTCCGGCGTACACGCGATCGGCGGCTTCCTGGTCGCCGCGGTACCGGACCAGCGAGAACTCCTCGGTGTGCACCAGACCGGGCGCGACCTCGGTGACCCGCACCGGCTTGCCCGACAGTTCCAGTCGCAGCGTCTGCACGAGTGCCGTCGCGGCGTGCTTCGCGGCCGTGTAGCCGCCGCCGCCCTCGTAGACGATGTGGCCCGCGGTGGATCCGACCACCACGACGTGCCCGCCGCCACCGTGTTCGAGCGCCGGCAGTAGCGCCTGCGTCACGCGCATCGCGCCCAGCACGTTCGTCTCGTACATCCGCAGCCAGTCGTCCGGGTCGGCGTCGGCGACGTACTCCGTTCCGACGGCGCCCCCCGCGTTGTTCACCAGCACCGCCACGTCCGGCAGCGA
>SCQZ01000051.1 GCA_004299665.1 Jatrophihabitans sp. | reverse complement strand
AGCACCAGCACGAGCACCGCGACCAGCGGCGCGTCGAGATGGTGCGGCCGCCGGATCTTCCCGATGCCCTCGACGAGGGCGAACAACCCCCCGGCCGAGAACAGCAGCAGCGCCACCAGGAAGCCGTAGACGTAGCGGTCGCGGCCGTAGCCGAACGGGTGCTCGGGCGTCGCGCGCCGCCGCGCGGAACGGCCGCCGATGAGCAGCAGCCCCTGGTTGCCCGAGTCGACGACCGAGTGGACGCCCTCGGCGAGCATGGAGGCGGACCCGGTCAGCGCGAACGCGACGAACTTCCCGGCCGCGATCCCCAGGTTCGCCCCCAACGCGGCCAGGACCGCGCGGGTCCCGCCCGCGTGCTCGGCGCTCAATGCAGCCGTTCGGCCGGGCCCAGGGCACCGGGATCCAGGCCGAGGCCCAGCGCCAGGTAGGAGGCCGTGAAGTCGCCGAAGGCCGTCGCCGCCGCGAACCGCACGAGCGCCGGGCCGGGCGGCACGTCGACGCTCGACGAGCGCAGCCCCAGCTCGCGCGCCAGCGTGTGCAAGGCGGAGGCGGCGCGGCGCGCGGCGACCTCGTCGAGCTGGATCTGGGCACCCGAACGGGACCCCAGGGCCGGATCGTCGGCGGCGCCGTCGTCCCCGACCACGAGCAGCCGGGCGCGGCGCGGTCCGGCGCCCTCGACGCGGTCCCGGAAGAAGTCGCGGTCAGGAGTGGGGGTCCCCCCGCCGACGGAGGCGTAGCCGGCGGGAGTGGGGGTCCCCCCGCCGACGGAGGCGTAGCCGGCGGGAGTGGGGGTCCCCCCGCCGACGGAGGCGTAGCCGGCGGGAGTGGGGGTCCCCCCGCCGGTGGAGGCGTAGCCGGCGGGGGAAGGCCCGGCGCCGCGCAGCAGCGCACCGGCGCGCCCCGCGCCGTCGGGCAGGCTGACCGAGACCGCCGGGGCGCCGGCGCAGGTCTGCAGCGCGTCGGCGATCGCGCGCGCGGCGACCCCGGCCAGCGCACCAGCACCGGCGATCACCGGCAGGGTGTCGCTGAACTCCAGGGCGAGTGCCTTGGCCGGGTTGGTGAACGCGTCGCTGCCGGGCCGGCAGATCTCCGCGGTCTGGTCCAGCCCGTCGGCGACGGCCGCGAGCAGCCCCGGGGGGACCGCGTGCACGCCGAGCGCGTCGAGCGCCTGCAGCAGCGGCGTGATCACCGCCCAGCGGAAGGCGCGGCGGTTCAGACCGGTGGGCAGCGCGTGCACCGGTGCCCGGCCGGCCGCGGCGGCGACCTGGGATCCGGCAGGGGCGACGACCGCCATCAGCAGCCCGCGCCGCGCGCCCTGCTCGGCCAGCTCGGCCAGCCGGGGATGGTGCCCGTCGACGGCGCCGATCAGCAGCGCGTCGGCGGGTCCGGCCCAGCGCGGCAGTTCGACGCCGTGCCACGCCAGGGCGGGCGTCGCCTCGCAGGACAGGCGCGTGACGACCCGCACCGTGACCGACGGCGGAGCGTCGGTGGCCACCAGCAGGGCTCGTGGCGGGGTGTCGCTGCGCAGGGCCTCGAGACCGAACTCGCCGACGGTCTCGACGGCGCGACGCACCTGGGAGCCGGCGGTGGCGAGCGCCCAGAGCAGGCCGTCGGAGTCGCGGCGGGCCAACTCCTCCTCGTCGTCGAGCAGCGCCTCGTCGAACATGGGCGGCAGGAGGTTCAGCCGGTCGGTGCGGCGGGGACGCCCAGCCCGTTCGGCCCGGGCACGGCCTCGTCGGCCAGCAGCACCGGCACGCCGTCGTCGATGCGGAACCGGCTGGCGCAGGCGGTGCACACCAGCGACTCGGTGCCGTCGGCCTGCTCGTACCGCAGCGGTGCGTGGTCCGGGCTCGGGCAGGCGAGCAGTTCCAGCAGGTCCGGGTCCATCGCCACCTCAGCTCCCTTCGCGGATGACGGCCAGCGCCTCGTCGCGCAGCGCCGCCATGGCGGCGGCGTCGCGGGCCTCGACGTTCAGCCGCAGCAACGGTTCGGTGTTGGAGGCGCGCACGTTGAACCAGCTGCCGTCGCCGAGGTCGACGGTCAGGCCGTCCAGGTCGTCGATGCTCTCGGCGCGGCCGGCGAAGGCCGCCCGGATCGCCGCGAGCCTGGCCCCCTGGTCGGTGACCGTGGAGTTGATCTCCCCGGATGCGGCGTACCGGTCGTAGCGGGCGGTCAGCGCGGCGAGGGTGCCCGGCTGGGAGCCGAGCGCGGCGAGCACGTGCATCGCCGCGAGCATGCCGGTGTCGGCGTTCCAGAAGTCCCGGAAGTAGTAGTGCGCCGAGTGCTCGCCGCCGAAGATCGCGCCGTGCGCGGCCATCTCGCCCTTGATGAAGGAGTGCCCGACCCGGGTGCGCACCGGGACCCCGCCGCACTCGCGGATCACCTCCGGGACGGCATGCGAGGTGATCAGGTTGTGGATCACCGTCGCTCCCGGCGAGTGGCGCAGTTCCCGCTCGGCGACCAGAGCCGTGATGGCGCTCGGCGAGACCGCCGCGCCGGCGGCGTCGACGACGAAGCACCGGTCCGCGTCGCCGTCGAAGGCGAGCCCGATGTCCGCCTGCTCGGCCACCACGGCCCGCTGCAGGTCCACGATGTTCTCCGCGACGAGCGGGTTCGCCTCGTGGTTGGGGAACGAGCCGTCCAGCTCGAAGTACATCGGCACGATCGTCAGCGGCAGCGCGGGCAGCGTCGCGTCGCCGAGCACCGCCGGGACCGTGTACCCACCCATGCCGTTGCCCGCGTCGACGACGACCTTCAGCGGCCGGATCCCGGACAGGTCGACGAGCGAGCGCAGGTACTGCGCGTAGGCGGTCAGCAGGTCGACCTGCTCCACCTGGCCGGCCGCGGGCGCGGGCGCCAGCCCCGCGGCGAGGTAGCGCTCGGCGACCTCGCGGATCTCGGCCAGCCCGCTGTCCTGGCCGATCGCCACCGCGTTCGCGCGGCACATCTTGATGCCGTTGTAGCGCGCGGGGTTGTGGCTGGCGGTGAACATCGCCCCCGGCAGCCCCAGGTGGCCGGAGGCGAAGTACAGCATGTCGGTGGAGGCCAGCCCCGCCTCGACGACGGAGGCCCCGCGGTGCATGGCCCCCTCGGCGAAGGCCCGGGCCAACCCCGGGCCGGACTCGCGCATGTCGTGCGCCGTGACGATCCGCGCGGCGCCGGTGACGTCCACGAACGCCGCGCCCACGGCCCGGGCGATCGACTCGTCGAGTTGGTCGGGCACCGTGCCGCGGACGTCGTACGCCTTGATGATCGTCGACAGGTCCACCCGGGAGGGGCTCATGGTCAGGAGCCTACCGAGCGGGCCGCGGCCTACTCCGTGCTCGGGACCACGCGCAGGTGGCCGCGGCGGCCGGTCTCGCCGTCGACCCCGGCAGGAACCGCCGGCTCGACGCGGGCAGCCTCCCGCACGGCGTCGGCCAGGGCCTCCAGGTCGTCGGCGTGCGGGATCGGCGCCGGGAACTCCCCGGCGTGCCGCAGCACCTCCCATCCGCGCGGGACGGTCAGCCGCAGGGCGTGCTCCTCGCACAGGTCGTAGGAGTGCGGCTCGGCCACGGTGGCGAGCGGCCCGACGACGGCCGTGAGGTCGGAGTAGGCGTAGGTGAGGGTGGCGACGGCGGGGCGGGCGCAGCCGGTGCGGGTGCAGCGCCTCACGGTCCTCACAGCCCGCGACACTAGCCCTGTCGACGCCCGGAACGGTGCTAGCGCGGCCGCGAACACCTGTCGTGTCGCGCGGCGTCATATCGCGCGACGACGCATATGGGGTAGAACAGGAGGCGATGCTGATCGAGGACTACGCGCTGCTCGGCGATCTGCACACCGCGGCGCTCGTCGGCCGCAACGGCGCGATCGACTGGCTGTGCCTGCCGCGTTTCGACTCCCCCGCGTGCTTCGCCGCCCTCGTCGGGGACGCCGACGCCGGCCTCTTCCGCCTCGCGCCGGCGGCGGTGTGGGAGACGGACGTCGGCGCGACCCGGCGGGCGTACCGGGGCGACGCGCTCGTGCTGGACTCCGAGTGGGACACCCCCGACGGCGCCGTCCGGGTCAGCGACCTCATGCCCCCGCGCGGCAGCTCCCCGGACAGCGCACCGGATCTGGTGCGCATCGTCGAGGGCGTGCGCGGGCGCGTGCCGATGCGGATGGAGCTGCGGGTCCGCTTCGACTACGGGCACATCGTGCCCTGGGTGCGCCGCGTGCACGGCCAGACCTGCTTCGTCGCCGGGCCGGACTCGTTGTGGCTGACCACCGCGGTCCGGACCGAGGGCGCCGAGGTGGACGGGGCGCTGACGACGCGGGCCCGGTTCGAGGTGGCCGCGGGCGAGCGGGTCGCGTTCGTGCTCACCTACGCGCCCTCCTACGGGCCCGCGCCGCGGCCGGTGCACCCGCACGCGGCGCTCGCCGCCACCGAGGCGTTCTGGAACGACTGGCTGCGCCGATTCTCCTTCGCGGCGCCGGCCGGGCACGAGCACTGGACCGCCGCGGTGCGGCGCTCGCTGGTGCTGCTCAAGGCCCTGACGCACGCCCCCACCGGGGGCATCGTCGCGGCGGCCACCACGTCACTGCCCGAACAGCTCGGCGGCCCGCGCAACTGGGACTACCGCTACTGCTGGCTGCGGGACGCGACCATGACGCTGCAGGCGCTGATCGGCACCGGCTACACCGCCGAGGCGAAGGCCTGGCGCGAGTGGCTGCTGCGGGCCGTCGCCGGCGACCCGGCCGACCTGCAGATCATGTACGGGATCGACGGGACCCGCCGTCTGACCGAGTTCGAGCTCGGCTGGCTCGCGGGCTACGCGGGCTCGACGCCGGTGCGCGTCGGCAACGCCGCGTCCGGCCAGTTCCAGCTCGACGTGTGGGGTGAGGTGCTCGACGGGCTGCACCTGGCGCGCGAGCACGGGATCGCCCACGAGACCAGCGCCTGGGACGTGCAGCGCGCGCTGCTGGACCACCTGGAGTCCCACTGGTCGGACCCCGACAACGGGCTGTGGGAGATCCGCGGTCCGCAGCGGCACTTCGTCCACTCGAAGGTGATGGCCTGGGCCGGCATCGACCGCGCGGTGCAGGCCGTCGAGCGGTTCGGGTTGGACGGCCCGGTGCAGCGATGGCGGGCCCTGCGGGCGCAGATCCACGCCGAGGTCTGCGAGCGCGGCTACGACGCCGGCCGCACGACGTTCACGCAGTTCTACGGCTCCACCGGGCTGGACGCGGCGTTGCTGCAGATCCCGGCCGTCGGCTTCCTGCCCTGGGACGACCCCCGCGTCGTCGGAACCGTCGAGGCCGTGCAGCGCGAACTGGACCACGACGGCTTCCTGCTGCGCTACGACCCGACCGCCGACGGCGGCGTGGACGGACTGCCCGGGGGCGAGGGCGCCTTCCTGGCCTGCACGTTCTGGCTGGCCGACGCCTTGCACGGCATCGGCCGCGCCGGCGAGGCCGAACGTATCTTCGAGCGGCTGCTGGACCTGCGCAACGACGTCGGCATCCTCAGCGAGGAGTGGGACGCTGTCGACAAGCGGCAGCTGGGCAACACCCCGCAGGCGTTCAGCCATGTCGGGCTCGTCAACACGGCACGCCGCCTGTCCGGCTGCTGACCCGTCGAGAAGGGGAACCTCCATGCGCGCACTGACCGTCGTCCCGTTGCAGCAGGACTCGCTGTCGGTGCGGGACGTGCCCGACCCGACCCCGGGCGCCGGGGACATGCTCGTCGACGGGATCGCGATCGGGGTGTGCGGCACCGACAAGGAGATCGCGCACGGCGACTACGGCTGGGCGCCGCCCGGGTCGGACTACCTCGTGCTCGGCCACGAGTCGCTGGGGCGGGTGCGGTCCGCGCCGACCGGGAGCCCGTTCGCGGCCGGGGACCTCGTCGTGGGGGTGGTGCGCCGCCCCGACCCGGAACCGTGCGGCGCCTGCGCGCACGGTCAGTTCGACATGTGCCGCAACGGCAAGTACACCGAGCACGGGATCAAGCAGATCCACGGGTACGGCAGCCAGCAGTGGACCGTCGAGACCGACTACGCGGTCAAGCTGGACCCGCGCCTGGCGGACGTCGGCATGCTGATGGAGCCGACCACGGTCGTCGCCAAGGCGTGGGGCGAGGTGTACGGGGTCGGTAACCGCGCCTGGTTCGAGCCGCGGACGGTGCTGGTCACCGGGGCCGGTCCGATCGGGCTGCTGGCCGCCATGGTCGGCGTGCAGAAGGGCCTGGACGTCCACGTCGTCGACGTCGTCACGAATGGCCCGAAGCCGGGCATCGTGACGGACCTGGGCGCGACCTACCACAGCGACCCCGTGGACCAGGTCGTGAAGACAGTGGCGCCGGAGGTCGTCATCGAGGCAACCGGCGTCACGCAGGTGATCTTCGCCGCGCTGGAGGGCACCACGCCCTACGGCATCGTCTGCCTCACCGGCGTCTCCTCGGTCGGGCGGCGGGTGACGATCGACGGCGGCAGCCTGAACCGGACGATGGTCCTGGACAACAACGTGATCGTCGGGTCCGTGAACGCCAACCTGGGTCACTACGCCGCGGCGGCCGGCTACCTGGCGGCCGCGGACGAGGACTGGCTGCGGCGCCTGGTCACCCGCCGGGTGCCGCTGGAGAAGTTCGCCGACGCGTTCGCCGCGCAGCCTGACGACGTGAAGGTCGCGATCACCCTGCAGTGACGCCCGCGGCTCGCGAACAGTCCTGCGGCTCACGCGCCATGGCGCGTGAGCCGCAGGAAGATCCAGACCCCGGGGTCCTCAGCCGGCGGAGGTCGCCGGGGTGGTCGTCACCGTGAAGCCCTCGAGCTTGTTCGCCGCGAGCGCGTACTGGTTGGTGAACGTGTCGCCGAGCGTCACCTTCGAGGTGTCCACGCCGATCACCTTCTCCATGGCGTACACCGTCTTCGGGCCACCGGCCGGCATGATGCCGTCGGGCAGGAACTGACCCTTGTCGGTGGTCAGCCCGGCGATGTACTGCGCCTTGGTGATCGTGCTGTTCGACACGAACTGCGGCGGCATCTCGGCCGCGATGTCCGCCGCCGAGTGGGTGGCGATCCAGTGCATCGTGGCGACCAGCGCGTCGACGACGGCCTGCGTCGCCTTCTGGTGCGACTTCACCCAGCTCGCCTGCGCCAGCACGCCGGCGGCGGGCCACGCCCCGCCCAGGGCCGCCGTCGCACCGCTGGTGGTGGCCAGGTCGATCGCCGGGTAGGCCAGGTGCTTGGACTCCAGCGCGCCGACGGTGGGCTGGGTGGTCATGACGCACTGGGCCGACCCGCCCTGGATGGCGGCGATGGCCGTCGCGCCCGCACCGGCGGCGAGGGTGTGGTAGTCGCTGTGCGAGATCCCCTGCTGGGAGGCGAGGAACTGGGTCAGCTCGTCGGTCCCGGAACCGAGGTCGGTCACGCCGAGGGTCTTGCCCTTGAAGTCCGCGGCGGAGTGCACGCCGCTGTTCGTGGCGCACATCTCCCGCTCGCCGGGCGCACCGGAGAGCTGGACGATGTCGATGACGTCCTTGCCCTTGGCCTGGAAGTCGATCGTGTGGATGTACCACGCGCCGGCCATGTCGACCTGGCCGGACGCCATCGCGTCCTCCGCGCCGACGCCGCCCTGCTGCTCGGTGGACAGTTCGACGTTGACGCCGTACTTCTTGTAGAAGCCCAGGTCCTGGGCCAGCTGATAGGGCAGGTAGATCTGCTTGTCGATGCCACCGACCATCAGCCGCACGGTGGGCAGGGCGGCCGAGCCGGAGCCGGACGACCCCGACGCGCTGCTGGAGCAGGCGGCGGTGCCGAGGGCGAGGGTCCCCGCCGCGGCGACGAGGCAGATGGCGCGTTTGAACATGGGTGTTCCTTTCGTGATGGGGTGGTGACGGGGTTGCGGGACGGGCGGCCGGTCAGATGGCCGCGACCTCGGAGCGGCTCGGCGGGCGCCATCCCAGGACCCGTCGCTCCAAGAGGGTGAGCAGGTACTCGGCGACCAGGGTCACCACCGCCATGATCAGCATGCAGGCGAAGACGGTGTCCATGTCGAACTGCCCCTGCGCCTGCACGATCACCAGCCCGATGCCGTGCTGGGCACCGAGCACCTCGGCCACGAGGGCGCCGATGATCGCGAAGCCGAACGCGGTGTGCAGGCTGGCGATGATCCACGTGAGGGCCGACGGGACGGTGACGTGCCGGGCGACCTGGAACGGTGAGGCACCGAGCACCCGCACGTTGGCCACCAGGTTCTGGTCGACCTCGCGAACGCCCTGGAAGGCGTTGAAGAACACGATGAAGAACACCAGGACGGCGGCGAGCAGCACCTTCGGGAAGGTGCCCAGGCCGAACGCCACGACGAAGATCGAGCCGAGGATGATGCGCGGGATCGAGTTCGCGACCTTGATGTAGGGGCCCAGCACGTCGGCGAGGAAGCGGTTCTGCCCCAGCGCCAGCCCGAAGACGATTCCGGCCCCGGTGCCGAGCAGGAAGCCGTAGACCGCCTCCCGGATCGTGATCTCCAGGTTCAGCCAGATCGAGCCGAAGGCGGTGCCCTTCGTGAACAGCTGCACCAGGCTGTGCCAGACGCCGGAGGGCTGGCCGAAGAAGAACTTGTCGACGACGCCGGCGGCGGTGAACCACTGCCACCCGCCGATGATCACGACCGGCACCACGATGCGCCCCAGCCAGACCAGGGCGGTGCGACGGCGGCGGGCGCGCCGCGCCGCGGACTGCAGGCCCGGGTCGGCATCGGCGGCGGTGACCGCAGGGGTGGGGGTGATGTCGGTCGTCCGCACGGGCTGCTCCGTCGTCAGGGTCGTTCTCATGCCGCCACGCCCGCCGTCTGCGCGTACGCGCGTTCGACCTCGTCCTTGAGCGAGGACCAGATCTGGTGCTGCAGTTCGAGGAAGCGCGGCTCGTGCCGGATCGCCTGCACCTCGCCGCGCGGGCGCGGCAGGTCGATCTCGAAGCTCTGCTTGATCGACCCGGGCCCGCTGGTCATGATCAGCACCCGGTCGGCGAGGGCGACGGCCTCGTCCAGGTCGTGGGTGATGAACAGCACCGACGGGCGGGTCTGCTCCCACAGGCCGAGCAGTTCGGTCTGCATGATCGCCTTGGTCTGGACGTCCAGCGCCCCGAACGGTTCGTCCATCAGCAAGATCTTCGGTTCGTTGATCAGGGCCGCGGCCATGGCGACGCGCTTGCGCATCCCGCCGGACAACTGGTGCGGGTAGCGGTCCTCGAAGCCGGCCAGCCCGACCCGCCGCAGCCAGTCGCGCGCCAGCCGCGCCGCCTGCTTCTTGGCCCTGCCCGCCAGTACCGGGCCGATCATCACGTTGCCGAGGACCGTCTTCCATGGGAACAGCGCGTCGGCCTGGAACATGAAGCTGACGCCCTTGGTGATCCCGCGGACCTCCTGCCCGCCGACCAGGACCCGGCCCGCGCTCGGCCGGTCCAGCCCCGACACCTGGCCCAGCGTCGTCGACTTGCCGCAGCCGGTCGGGCCGACGATCGCGCAGAACTGCCCGGGCTCCACGGTGAAGCTCACGTCCTGGATGGCCGTGAAGGGCCTGCCCTTGGGCGTGAGGAATCGCTTGGTCAGCCCGATGATCTCGATGCGTGCCGCACCCGGTGCCGGCTGGGCCATGTCGTCGTGTCCTCTCTGTGCGGCGTGTCCCCGTGGCTGCCGACCGTAGGGAGGGTGGGGCCGCCGGGTCGCGCTTGCGCCGAAATCCTGCGTTCCCCGCATTCGTCGGGGTTTTGCGCCTTCTGCTCGCGATGCCGCGCTTGTTGCTCGCGGCGCGGACCGTCACGATGGCAACGTGCGGTTCCGGATGCGCAGGCTCTCCAGCCAGATCTTCGTGGCGCAACTGGCGATCCTCACCGCGACGGTGCTGGTGGGTTTCGTCCTGTTCGCGCGGGCCGAGCGCAACCACCTGAACTCGCAGTACGAGTCACGCGCGGCCTCGATCGCCGAGACGGTCGCCGGTGTCCCCGAGATCCGGCGCTGCATGGCCTCGCAGGACCGCGGGTGCGGCACGACCATCCAGGACTTCGCCACCGAGACGATGCGGCAGACCGGCGCGTCCTACGTCGTGGTGATCGACATGAACCGGGTCCGGCACTCGCACCCGAACCCGGCGCTGATCGGTCAGCAGGTCGAGGAACCGATCGTGACGCGCGACGGCAGGGTGCACGTACGCATCGACCCCGGCAGCACCGGGTTGTCCGCCAACGCGCGCGTCCCGCTGTACGGCCCGGACGGTGCCATGGTCGGGGAGGTGTCGGTCGGCATCCCCGAGAGCACCGTGTCGTCGGCGCTGTGGCAGGAGTTGCCGTCGTTCGGCGTCTGGTTCGCGATCGCGCTCGGCATCGGCGCGCTCGCGTCGTGGTTCCTGGCGCGGCGCCTCAAGCACCGCACGTTCGGCCTGGAACTCGACGAGATCGCCCGGCTGCTGCAGGAGCGCGAGGCAACCCTGCACGGTATCCGCGAGGGGGTCGTCGCCTTCGGCAAGGACGGGCGGATCACCGTGGTCAACGACGAGGCGCAGCGCCTGCTGCACCTGCCGGTCGGTGCCGCCGGGCGTCGCCTGGAGGACGTGCTGCCCGACGGACGGCTGCGCGACGTGCTGGAGGGCCGCGGCAGCAAGCCGGACGACATCGTGTTCACCGACGACTTCTGCCTCGTGATCAACCGGATGCCGGTGACGTTCGCCGGGCGGCCGCGCGGCGCCGTGGTGACGCTGCGGGACCGGACCGAGATGGCCGGCCTGCTGCGCGAACTCGACGGCGAGCGCAGCCTCACCGAATCGTTGCGGGCGCAGCAGCACGAGTTCTCGAACCGGATGCACGCGGTCGCCGGACTGCTCGAACTCGGCCACGCCGACGAGGCGCTGGGCTACCTGACCGAGATCCGCGGCACGGCGGCGGAGTTCGACAACACCCTGCGGTCGCGCATCGCCGCGCCGCAGATCGTCGGGCTGCTGCTGGGCAAGGCCGCCGAGGCCGGCGAGCGCGGCATCGACCTGATCATCTCACCGGAGACCTGGCTGGGCGACCTGCCCGGCAAGGTCCAGGCGCTGACCACGATCGTCGGCAACCTCGTGGACAACGCCTTCGACGCGCTGTCGGCGACACCGGCGCCGCGCCGGGTGGTCGTAGAGATCGTCGACGAGCCGGCCGTCCTCACCGTCACGGTCAGCGACAACGGGCCCGGCATCCCGGCCGGAACGGAGCATCTGATCTTCCAGGACGGGTTCACCACCAAGGCGCCCGCGGGCGGGCGGCGCGGCGGCCTCGGCCTGGCGCTGGTGCAGCGGCTGGTGATCCGGCTGCACGGTTCGGTGCACGTCACCAGCGGCGCCGGCGCCCGGTTCACGGTATGCCTACCGAAGCAGGCCGCGGTCACCACCGAGACGGCCGCCGTCCCGTGACCGGTGAGACGCTCGGCGTGCTGATCGTCGACGACGACTACCGCGTGGCGGCGATCCACGCGGCGTTCGTCGAGCGGGTGCCCGGGTACGCGGTCGTGGGCCGGGCGCACGGCGCGCAGGAGGCGCTCACCGCGGCGCGCGAGACGCGTCCGGACCTTGTCCTCATGGACATCTACCTGCCGGACGGCGACGGCCTGGACGTCGTCCGCACGCTGCTCGACGAACCGCGGCCGCCGGCCGTCATCGTGATCTCCGCGGCGCGGGAGATCGCGTCGGTGCGCCAGGCCATGCAACTGGGGGCGGTGCACTACCTGGTCAAGCCGTTCGGGTTCGCGGCCCTGGCCGAGCGGCTGATCGCCTACCAGAAGCTGACCCGGCGCATGACCGGCCTGCCCGGCGAGCCGGAGCAGGCGGACGTCGACGAGCTGTTCGGCCTACTGCGCGCGCCGTCGGCGGCCCTGTCCCGGCCGGGGAAGGGGCATTCGGCGCCGACGCTGGAACTCGTGCGCAACGCGGTTCCGGCCGCCGACGCGGACGTCTCCGCCGCCGAGGTGGCCGAGTCGGTGGGCATCAGCCGGGCGACGGCGCAGCGCTACCTCACGTACCTGGAGAAGCACGGCATCGTGAAGCTCCAGCTGCGCTACGGCGCGACCGGGCGTCCCGAGCACCGCTACCGCCGCACCCGGTAGCCGGAGACGGACGGCGGGGCGACCAGTGGTCGAACGCCGACGCGGCGCCGAGGTCCGCCAGGCCACAGACGAAGATCATCGACCGCCCGGGCGGCTGCCGTCTGGTCCGGGGACCCGCAGCGTTCGAAGTGAGGGATCATACCGAGCACCACCCCGGCTCGACGTTGCCGCGACGGCCCGAATCGGGACGATCCGAAACTCGATGCAACCCCGTATCTAAGCCAGGACATGGAGGCACGAGCAACACCACGCAAGATCACCTCAACCGCCGACGAGGCCGTCCGTCGAGGAGTTCCTTCGACCACGACGCCACCCTAGCCGCACGACCATCGGTTGACGGCGCGGCACCAACGGAAGGC